>NZ_JBWJVQ010000137.1:0-9038 GCF_056339875.1 Blautia sp. ZXY-1-C6 | reverse complement strand
TGGCACTGTTTACATTTGCTGCTGTCAGTGCTGCTTCTACCAGCGCAGAAACCTTATCAATTCCAATCTCCAGAAGCCCCTGAAGCCACGCTCCGATCACATTAAAGGTAAGATAAAATACCAATACCATGATTCCGATGAAACAGGGAATCGCTGTATATTTTCCTGTAAGAATCTTATCAATTTTCTCACTTCTGATTCTTTCTTTGCTTTCTTTAGGCTTTACAACTGTCTGTTCACACAAACGCTCAATAAAGTCAAAACGCATATCTGCGATTGCAGCACTTCTGTCAACCTGACGCTCTGTTTCCATCTGCTGTACGATATGCTCCAGCATCTCCGTCTCATTTGTGTCCAGCTTCAGCTTCTCAAGAATCAGCGGATCTCCCTCGATTGCCTTGGTTGCTGCAAAACGGGTAGGAATATCAGCCTGCGCCGCATGATCCTCAATCAGGTGCATGACCGCATGAATACAGCGGTGTACTGCACCGTCATGGTCACTCTTATCACAGAAATCCTGACGCAGTGGATGTTCCTGATATTTCGCTATATGTAACGCATGGTCAACCAGCTCATCAACCCCTTCATTCTTTGCTGCGGAAATAGGGATTACAGGTACTCCAAGCAGCGATTCCATCTTATTTACATCTATAGAACCCTGATTTCCCAGCACTTCATCCATCATGTTCATTGCAACTACCATAGGAATATCCATCTCCAGAAGCTGCATGGTCAGATACAGGTTTCTCTCAATATTGGTAGCATCCACAATGTTGATGATCGCACTTGGTTTCTCATCCAGGACAAAATTTCTGGAGACAATCTCCTCACTGCTGTAAGGGGACATGGAATAAATTCCCGGAAGGTCTGTGATTTCTGTATCCGGATGGCCTTTAATCGAACCGGTCTTACGATCCACCGTTACTCCTGGAAAGTTTCCCACATGTTGACTGGAACCTGTCAGTTGGTTAAACAGTGTAGTTTTTCCACAGTTCTGATTTCCCACCAATGCGTACGTCAGTGTAGTTCCCTCAGGCAGTGGATGTTCATCTTCTCTGGAATGATACTTTCCATCCTCTCCAAGTCCCGGATGTGCCAGGTCGCTTACAGCCTCTATTCCGGCGTGACTTCTGCTTCGCTTCGGGATCTGTTCGATTTCTATCTGCTCTGCTTCCGCAAGTCTTAACGTCAGTTCATATCCATGTACCTGTAATTCCATGGGATCTCCCATGGGTGCAAACTTCACGACTGTGACCTCAGCTCCCGGAATCATACCCATATCCAGGAAATGCTGACGCAGGGCACCCTTGCCGCCAACCGACGTGATCACAGCACTTTTTCCGATTTCCAAATCTTTTAATGTCATTTTCAGTCGCTCACCTTTTGTATTTGTATTTGGTTATCATTGCTATAACCGATTTTTCTCAATAACCTTATGCAGATAGCTTATACTAACTGATAATTTTTGTCAAGTAGCAGGTATGTCTCAATTTTTTTATAACCGAAAGCACAAAAAACTCAGATGAATTTATGCTATCATCTGAGTTTCTCAATGTCTTAACCTGACAGGTCATTAAACCTGTCTGTGATTACTTCATTACTTATTATTCTGATCATTCTCAAGTAACTGATTTATGTGATTGTCATGAGATTTGAAAATTGTTCTTATCTTTTATATGTCAGATCCACACAGAACCTGTAATATCACCGTTAATTACATAATATGCTTTGTTCTCTTCAGGTTTGATATAAATCTTAATATCTTTGAGATCTTTCTCCTTTTTACCCAGTTCGTCTGTCCAGATTCTTCTGACATTACTTAAAATATTTTTTGTATATACTTCTCTGCCCATGAACTGAATATATACTTCTGCTGTTGCTTCTTTCTTAGTGGTTCTTCTTGTTGTCTTCTTCTCGGCAGCTGTCTCTTCAGCCGGTTTCTCAGCTGTCTTAGCAGGAGCCTTCTTTGTAGTTCTTTTCGTTGTTTTTGTTGGTTTTGCAGCAGTCTTTGTTGTTTTAGCTGTCTCTTTTTTCTCGGCTTCTTTCTCTGTTTCTGCCGGTTTCTTTTCTACAGTGTCTGCTGCTTTAGCTGTTTCTTTCTTCTCGGTTTCTTTCTCTGCTTCTGCTGATTTCTTTTCTGCAGTCTTTCTTGTTCTTCTTGCTGCCGGTTTCTTTGCTGTTGTTTCTTTCTTTACAGTCTCTGTTTCAGCAGTTTCTTTCTTGTTTGCTTCTTTATTTACAGCTACTTCTTCAGCAGTTGTCTTTGCAGGAGCCTCTTTAACTTCGGTTGTCTTCGCAGTGGATGTGTTGAGATCTGCTGTAGTTGCTTTTGTTGCCATATGATTAGCCTCCTTACAAGGTATAAGTATTCGTAACTGCTCAGTTTTGTACAGTTACAGGTATTCTTATGTTACCGAAAATATGATAAACAGTAACATTCTTTTATGAAAATAGAATACTACGAATCTTCTGCTTTTGCAATGTTTTTCTGTTTTTATAATTTAGGCATCTTATGAACAGTAACATGAACAGTATTATTTTTTACTCTGTATCCGTCATTTTCTATAGTCCTAGATTCTGCAGATCTTCCTTCATATATGCCGAAAGTCTCCTCTGAAGTTCCTCATTCTGCGGAAGGCTTAAATCCGCATCAAGGGACAGAATCTCCGAAGCCGTTTCACTGGCAGCTTTCAGGATATCCGCATCCTGATAGATGTCCCCCAGTTTAAATTCCAGCAGACCACTCTGGCGGATTCCAAAAAGATCACCAGGACCGCGAAGCTTCAGATCCTCTCCTGCAATATAAAATCCATCGTTGGATTTATTCAGGATCTGCAGACGTTTAGAAATTTCCTTTGCACCATTTCCCTGCATAAAAATGCAATATGACTGATATTCCCCTCTACCGACACGCCCACGAAGCTGATGAAGCTGTGCCAGCCCGAAACGCTCGGCATTCTCCACCATCATCACTGTAGCATTAGGCACATTCACTCCTACCTCAACTACAGTAGTAGATACCAGGATCTGAATTTCCCCTGCGGCAAAAGCCTCCATGATCACATTCTTCTCTTTCGCTTTCATCTTTCCATGAAGAGAAGCAATCTTTATATCCGGCGAAAAAACATTGCGAAGCTTCAGGGTATAATCCAGCACATTTTCCCCATCCATCCCTTCGCTCTCCTCCACCATTGGACAGATCACATAAACCTGCCGTCCCTGACGGATCTGCTTCTCCATAAAGGAATAAGCCTTCGGCCTATAAGAAGTATCCACCACACAATTTTTAATGGGAAGTCTCTGCGCAGGAAGTTCATCAATTACTGAAATATCCAGATCCCCGTATATAATGATCGCCAGCGTCCTTGGAATCGGTGTAGCACTCATCACCAGCACATTAGGCGGGTTTCCCATAGTAGTCAGTGCTTCCCTCTGTTTCACACCAAAACGATGCTGCTCATCTGTAATAACCAGTCCAAGATTATTGTACTGCACTTTTTCCTGAATCAGCGCATGCGTTCCTATCACCAGGTTAGCCTCTTTTGACGCGATCAGCACATATTTTTCCCTTTTCTCCTTTGCGGTATCTGATCCTGTCAGCAAAACCGGATGCCCAAAATCAATATTCTGTTCCTGCAGCAACTTCTCCATTGCCTGAAAATGCTGCCTTGCAAGAACCTCCGTAGGTGCCATAAGCACTGCCTGATATCCATTCTCCACAGTCATGATCATTGCAAGAAACGCAAGGATCGTCTTACCACTTCCTACATCTCCCTGAACCAGTCTGGACATCAGAGCCTGGCCGCTTAAATCCCTCTCAATCTCATGCCACACATTCAACTGCGCCTTTGTCAGATCATAGGGCAGACTTTCAATAATCTGCTCTGTCGTCCATACCGGATGCATGGGAAACGCATTCGGTGCTTCCTCCGTCTTCTCCTTCAAAGACTGCACAGCAAGAATAAAAAGAAGAAACTCGTCAAACACCAACCTTCTCCTTGCAGCTAACAGCTCCTGCATATTTTTGGGAAAATGAATCGCAGGAATCGCAAAATTCCTGTCTGCCAGGTGATACCTCTCCTTATACTCATCTGCCAAATACTCTGTCTGAAGCTTCTGCTCATCAAGCACCTGATGGATCAGCTTCACGATCGTCTTATTAGAAAGCCCCGCAGTCAGTCCATAAATCGGCTGAAGACTGTGCAGAATCTCCTCATAAGCCGCAGGCGTAAAAATCTCAGGGTGCTCCATCTGCAGCTTCCCCTGCTTCCTGACGACACGCCCCCGCAGAACAAACCTGCTGCCTTTCCTGACTGCAGAACGCAGATACGGTGCATTAAACCACGTAACAGAAATTTTCCCCGTAAGATCTGCCACAGTGGTCGTGATCACCTGAAGATTCCGCACCTGATTCACATACACACCCGTTATAACCGCCACAGAAATCGCCACAACAGCTCCCTCTTCCAGAGACCGGATCTCAACAGGCTCCTCATACGCATCATAATTACGTGGATAATAACTCAGAAGAGATTCCATATCCGTAACTCCTATTTTCGCAAATAACTTTTCCGTTTTCTCCCCCACGCCCTTCAAAGTACGCAAAGATGTTGACATATACCACCGATTCCTTTCTACTACAATATAATTATGAATATCCCTTACAGCCAGTAAAAATTATCTATCTTATCCCTGCAAAAAATAACCAAATCAAGCAACCCTCATTCTTCAATCACAATAATCTGCCGACAATAAACTTCCACTATCCAAATCTCAGGCAGGAAAATATTTGTGTCAGGATGCATTTGCAGGTATCTCTTAGATGCCGAAACCGCATCCTGACACAAATATTTTCCTGCCGGCCCCTTTTATAACACGAAAACGGATATACCCACCCTCAACAATGGCCTATACCCGTTTTCATCACATGAACTATTCGTTTATCTCTCTCAAAAACTCTATTATCCTACTCTACAGAAATAACATAATAATAAATCGGCTGTCCACCCGCATTCAGTTCCACATCACAATCCGGATAAGCCTCCTCCAGAGCCGTTGCCAGCTCCTCAGCTTCAGCCTCCTCAGTATCAGCACCATAATAAATACTGATCACCTCAGACTCATCATCCACCATCTGGGCAACTGTCTCCTTGGCAACTTCCATGCGGTCCTTGCCAACAGCCAGGATTCCATGATCACCGATACCCATCATATCACCCTCATGGATCTCCTTATCATCAATCCTTGTATCACGCACAGCATACGTGATCTGTCCGGTCTTCACATGTTCGATTGCCTGAAGCATAGCCTCAGTATTCTCCGCACTGTTCTTCTCGGGCACATAACTGATCATGGCAGTAATTCCCTGCGGAATGGTCTTAGTCGGCACAACCACGATCTCTTTATCCTCAGTAAGATCCCTTGCCTGGTTTGCAGCAAGAACAATATTCTTATTGTTCGGGAAAATATAAATAGTCTTTGCATTTACTTTTGCAATGGCATTGAGCATATCCTCTGTACTCGGGTTCATCGTCTGACCGCCCTCGATCAGGTAATCCACACCCAGTTCCTTAAAGATCTCTGTCATTCCCTTTCCCACAGATACGGAAATAAAGCCAACTTCCTTCGGCGGCTGTGCTGCTTCTTCTTTTTCTTCCTGTTCTGCCTGTTCTTTCGCCATTTTCTCGGCATCCTTTATAAGCTTCTCCTGATGCTCCTCACGCATATTGTCGATCTTCATACGTGAAAGTGCACCAAAGGTAAGGGCTTTCTCAATAGCCTGTCCAGGATGATTGGTATGAACATGAACCTTCACAATCTCGTCATCTGCAACAAGCACAATAGAATCACCAAGAGACATCAGGAATTTCTTAAATTCATGCTCTGTCTCCTCGGACATCGGCTGGTTCAGAAGAATAATAAACTCTGTACAATAACCAAATTTAATATCAGCCTCTGTCTGTGCATCGATCTTAGTCACAGCAGGACCTTTTGCCTTGTCAAACTGTGTATAATCAATCTCTTTGCCAAGGAAACCATCATATGCACCATGGTATACTTCCAGAAGTCCCTGTCCGCCGGAATCCACTACTCCTGCTTCTTTCAGAACCGGCAGCATCTCCGGTGTCTTTGCCAGAGTTTCCTCCGCATGAGCGATCACGCTCTGGAAAAATGTATCCAGATCCTCTGCTGTCTCCGCAAGCTCTACAGCCTTGGCAGCAGCCTCTCTTGCAACAGTAAGGATTGTTCCTTCCTTCGGTTTCATGACTGCCTTATATGCAGTCTCCACACCTTTCTCCATGGCTGCCGCGATGTCAATGGCATCCAGTTCCTTACTGTTCTTAACACTTCTGGTAAAACCACGCAGAAGCTGAGAAAGAATAACACCTGAGTTACCTCTTGCACCGCGCAGGGAACCGGAAGAAATCGCCTTGGCCAGTGACTCCATGTCAGGCTCTCCCAGAGAACCTACTTCTGCTGCTGCTGCCATGATCGTCATTGTCATATTGGTTCCTGTATCTCCATCCGGTACCGGAAATACGTTCAGTTCGTTGATCCATTCTTTTTTAGCTTCCAGATTCTTCGGCTCCTGCAAGAAACATCCTGGAAAGTATTCTGGCATCTATGGTTTTGTTATTCACCACAAGTTCCTCCTCTATCCTAATCAATTGCGCGTACGCCTTCTACATAAATATCGATCTTATCGATCTCCATTCCTGTAAAGGCCTCGACTTTATATTTGACATTGCTGACAAGGTTGTCTGCAATTGTACTTATATTCACGCCATATGCCACAATAACATGGAAATTCAGGCGGATTTTATTGTCCTCTGTAATTCTGACGCTGATGCCATGTTTCAGGCTGTTCTTTCCAAGAAGCTTTACCAGTCCGTCCTTCATACTGACTGCAGCCATGCCTACGATACCAAAACATTCTACAGCAACGCTTCCTGCGTAGGTTGCGATTACATCTGTGTCAATTATGATCTGACCTAATCCGGAATCTATACGTCCATTCATATGGTTACCTCCAATGCTCATTATTGTATGTAAGTGTATTATAACCTCTTTTCACAGAAAAAGAAATATAATTTTTGAGTTTTTTCCTTTTTTTGCTTGCAAAAGCACAATTCATCTGTTACAATGTAATCTGTTGAACACAAGGTTACTGTTCAGACGCTATGCACACAGCACGACAGTAACAATAAAGCGTCAAGGAGGTGCTATCATGGCTAAATGTGCAATCTGTGAGAAAGCTGCTCATTTCGGAAATAATGTAAGTCATTCACATAGAAGATCCAATAAAATGTGGAAATCTAACGTAAAATCCGTTAAAATCAAGACTGCTGAGGGTGGAGCTAGAAAGACATATGTATGTACTTCTTGCTTAAGATCCGGTAAAGTAGAAAGAGCATAATAACACCATTACCCCTGTTGCAACAGGGGTATTTTTTTTGCAAAAAAGACTGTCCCTCTGTTCAGATATTCTTTACCGAATATTCTGCCTGAGCTGACAGTCTTTTTTTATTTCATATGTCAAACGGGATATTCGCAATCTTCTGTAAAGTTAATGACAGAAAAGATGATATCCCAACAACAGGAAAACTCCGGCCGAAACCACCAGAACCACATTTTCTGCGATCAGCATCCCGATTATCATCCCAATCCCTATGAAAAACAGCATAAAGCCGAACAGCTTTTCCAATTCTTCTGCACCTTTTTCATCGGTTTGCTATAGTCTATGCAAAAATTATTTTTCTGATTCGCCGACAGATTCTTCGTCACCTTTTCCGGAGGTAAAACGGTCTACAAAATCCGGAACCATATCAAGGATCTTGGTGAGACCATCCTGATTTTTCACATTGACCAGCTTTGTTGTTCCATTCTGGATCACAAGCACTGCACAGGGAGTCATCTTTCCTGCCATTCCGCCGCCGCCGTTATCCTTCTTCTCTCCGGAAAAAGCACCGGCACCTACACCGAAAGATACATCCATCAGAGGAAGAATGATCGTATCGCCTACATGGATTGCCTCTCCTACCACTGTTTTCGCAGAAATAAAACTGTCCATTCCCTTGAATAATGAATTTACGGTTTCTTTAAAATTGTTTTCATTTGCCATGGTCATGCCCTCCTGGTTTTCCAACGTTTTATAACGTATTTTATATTTTTATTGAAATAAATACTCACTGCTGCCCGCACAGGAACAAATCCGTAGATCCTGCCTTTTGCCCTAATGTTTCCATACAGATAATTCTCACTGTCAAAACGGGGATTGATCTGTATACAGTTTTTGTGAAATGGAATTGTCATCCCAAGTACAGCAAGTGCCGCACCTGTCAGCGCCGATTCTTCAAAAGAAAAAGTAACCTGCCCTTCTATCCTTGTAGGAAAAATATGCTTAAGCAAAAATTTTCCATGTTTCCATACAAGTTTTCTGGCAGCTGTCACTCTGGGATGTTCTATAAACGCCTTCCACCAGGACACATTCTTTTTAATCTTCCCGAATGTCCTGCGGATATTTTGCAGTTTTGTACGAATCAACTGAAATATATTTCGGATCCGGTCATAAATCCTTTTTATAAAAAACTGCCTCTTCTTTAGACTATTCTGATCTGTATCATCTGCATTCAGTTCCTGCTGTCCGGATATCTGACTGTTTCTGATCCTCTCTGTATCAGCAGATGTATCTGAAGCTGAATTTCTGTCTGTTTTCGATCCTCAGTCTCCATATTCTCTGATTTCGGGTGATCAACCACTGATTTTTTATGCTCTTCTTCCCTGTTTCCGTCTGTGCCGGATACAGATACCTTTTCTGCGCCGGATTTCTCCGGATTTTTCCCGGATTTCTTTGTTACAGCCCTCTTCTCCTGCCGTTTTTTCAACAACTTGTCTACGGGAATTCCAAACAGATGAAAGGATATCTCCATCTGCTCATCTTTCCATTCCGCTCTCAGCGAAATCCCATGAAACAGCCAGCTTACGATACCCTCTCCCTCTGTCTGTTTCCAGCCACCTTCTGCCTTGACAGCTGATGC
>NZ_JBWJVQ010000136.1:0-8572 GCF_056339875.1 Blautia sp. ZXY-1-C6 | reverse complement strand
CGTGGGCGGCGGTTCCAACGCAGGATATCTCAATGAGCTGACTGCAAAGGCAACAAAGAAAGAAATCCATGCAGGTCCAGGAGAGGCAACTGCAATCGGAAATATCACAGCACAGATGCTGAAAGCAGAAGAGTTTAAAACCATTGAAGAGGCTCGTACTATCATTCATGAATCCTTTGGTGTAAAAGTTTATAAATAATAAAAAGGGGAACAGGGTATTGACTCTGTTCCTTTTGTGTCTGTGATAATAAGAAAAAAATTTCAACCGGGAGGTTTTAATTTTATATATCTGAGAAGGTTGTCTGAAAAAAATGAATCGTATATAATGAGGTTAAAAGGTGTTTGGAAAATCATTCGTTACTGTGAACGGAGTGAACAGTAACGTTTGGCTGTGAGAAAGGAGTCAACGGCGAGGGAATATGTTGACTATCATGGGGTTTCAAAGTATAATGATGGCTGGTGAATTGGGCGGAAATACAGGGTGATTCATCAGAGGTAAGTGATTGATTTTAATAGATAAAGGCAGGTTATATATGAATACAATTAGTGTGGAAGAGCTGGAGAAGATTGATTCTTCTAAGATTACGATCGTGGATGTGCGGCCGGCGGATCAGTACAGCAGGGGATCTTTTCCGGGGGCAGTGAATATTCCGCTGGATGAGTTTGAGGAAAGAATGGAGTCTGTGGACAGGGAGAAGATGGTGTATGTTCTCTGCCATACGGGGGACAGAAGCCGGGACTGTGTGGAGAAGCTGAGTGATGCAGGGTATGAGGCTGTGAATATTGAAGGTGGATATCGTGCGTATCTGAGACTTTCTCTGAGCCGTTTTATGGAGAATGATGCTAAGGAGCAGAAGGAACTGAAGACGAAGGAGATTGAGCACAGTATTATCAAGACGTTCAGAAAGACAGTCTGGAGACCGTTTACCAAGGCTTTGAATGAGTATCAGCTGATCCAGGAGGGAGATAAGATTGCTGTCTGTATTTCAGGTGGTAAGGACTCTATGCTGATGGCGAAGCTGCTTCAGGAGCTGAAGCGTCATGGGAAGATTCATTTTGAACTGGTGTTTCTGGTAATGAATCCGGGCTATAATGCGGATAACTGGAAGATTATTCAGGATAATGCAGAGCTTCTGGGAATTCCTCTTACGGTTTTTGAAAGTGATATTTTTGATACAGTGGCAGAAATTGAGAATAATCCCTGTTACCTGTGTGCGAGAATGAGACGTGGTTATCTGTATTCTCATGCCAAGGAGCTGGGATGTAATAAGATTGCGCTGGGACATCATTTTGATGATGTGATCGAGGACAATCCTCATGGGTATGCTGTACAGTGGTAAGGTGGAGACTATGATGCCGAAGCTGCACAGTCAGAATTTTGAGGGAATGGAACTGATCCGTCCCATGTATCTGATCAAGGAATCTGCGATCAAGGCATGGAGAGATACTAATGGGTTGCACTTCATTCAGTGTGCATGCCGTTTCACCGAGAACTGTGTAAGCTGTGGGGGCGGACGTGGTTCCAAGCGTGATGAGATGAAAGAGTTGGTTGCACAGTTTAGAAATACAAGTAGTGTGATCGAGACGAATATCTTTAACAGTGTGCGGGATATTAATCTTCGTACTGTTATGGGATATCATAAAGATGGAGAATATTATAATTTCCTGGATGACTATGATCAGCGTGGAAATAAGGGCGTTGATAAGGATAAAGAATGATAACAGCAAAATCTTCATTTGTGGAAGAGAAATACACTGCTCAGTATTATAGTGGGAACGGTTGTCTGTATGTTTCTGGTGCAGGTGGTGTTCTAAAAGGAGGAATCCATGACCTTACAGGAAATTCTTGAAAGTGTAAAAAGTGGTTCGGTATCTGTGGAAGAGGCAGAGAGAATCCTTAAGAAAGAAAGTTATGAAGAAATGGGGTATGCGAAGCTGGATACAAGCCGTAAGGCAAGAACCGGTTTCGCAGAAGTAATCTACTGCAGTAATAAGGCAGATGAACATCTTCTGAATATTTTTGAAAGATTATACAGAGAAGACGGCGAGGTATTCGGAACCAGAGCTTCCCAACATCAGTATGAACTGGTGAAGGAGAAGTTTCCGGAAACAGAATATGATCCGATCTCACGCATCTTAAAAGTTGAGAAGAAAGATAAGAAGCGTATTGGTAAGATCGCCGTGTGTTCAGCAGGAACTGCAGATATTCCGGTTGCTGAGGAAGCTGCACAGACAGCGGAATATTTTGGCACAAATGTTGAACGGATTTATGATGTGGGAGTCAGCGGAATGCATCGTTTATTCTCCAGACTGGAGACGATCCAGAGTGCGAACTGTGTAATTGCAGTTGCGGGAATGGAGGGAGCTCTTGCCAGTGTGATGGGCGGTCTGGTGAGCAGACCGGTGATCGCAGTACCGACTTCTGTGGGTTATGGTGCAAGTATGCATGGTCTTTCGGCACTTCTTACCATGATCAATTCCTGTGCGAACGGGATTGCTGTGGTGAATATTGATAACGGCTACGGTGCCGGCTATCTGGCAACACAGATTAACCGTCTGGCAGCAGGTACAGATGAGAAAGGAAATTGATTATGGGAAAAACATTATATCTGGAATGTTATTCAGGGATAAGTGGTGATATGACGGTTGCGGCTCTTCTTGATCTGGGAGCTGACCGCTCAGTGCTGGACAGGGTGCTGAAGAGTCTTAAGGTATCAGGATTTGAGACAAAGATCAGCAGAGTTGTAAAGTCCGGAATAGATGCATGTGATTTTGATGTTGTGCTGGATAAAGAGCATGAAAATCATGACCATGATATGGAATATCTGCATGGACATCATCATGAAGGTCGTGAGTGCAATCACGCCCATGGCACAGGAACAGCGCAAGACCATCACCATCACGAACACCGTGGAATAAAAGAAATTACCTATATTATAGAGCATAGCGCAATGACTGAGAATGCAAAGAAGATCGCATTGCGTATATTTGAAATTCTTGCAGAGGCAGAGAGTAAAGCACACAATGTGCCTGTGGATCAGGTGCATTTTCATGAGGTGGGAGCAGTGGACTCTATTGTGGATATTGTGTCTGTGGCAGTCTGCCTGGATAATCTGGATGTTACAGAGGTGATCGTTCCTGTTCTCTGCGAGGGACGTGGAACTGTCCGTTGTCAGCATGGCATCCTGCCAATCCCGGTTCCGGCAGTTGCAAATATAGTAAGTGCCAATCATTTACATCTGAAAATGACAGAGGTAGAAGGTGAACTTGTAACGCCTACAGGTGCGGCGATAGTGGCAGCAGTGAAAACAAAGGATAAACTTCCGGAAACATTTGAAATCCAGAAGATTGGAATCGGTGCAGGTAAACGCCAGTATGAGTGTCCTGGGATCTTAAGGGCAATGATCATATCAGAAAGCACAGAGCAGGCTAAAGGAAGAGATAAAGTAAAGGCTCAGACAGAAGAATTCAAAAACCCGGAAATCAGAAATAATCCGAAAGCTGAAAATCAGGAAACCAAAGATACGATTATCAAGATGGAGACAAACATTGATGACTGCAGTGGAGAAGTTCTGGGATTTGTCATGGAACGTCTGATGAAAGCCGGTGCCAGAGATGTGCATTATGTGCCTGTTTTTATGAAAAAGAACAGACCTGCATGGGTTCTGAATGTGATCTGTAAGGAAGAAGATATGGAAATGCTTCAGAATATTATTTTTGAAGAAACTACTACGATTGGAATTCGTTATAGCAGAATGGAACGTACGATTCTTCCCAGAGAAACGAGAACTCTTCCGACTCCATGGGGAGAAGTTCTGGCAAAGGTATGCACTTTGAATGGAAAAGAGCAGCTTTATCCGGAATATGAGAGCGTTGCACAGTTGAGCAGAGAGAAAGAGATCCCGTTTACAGAAATTTACCGTTATATTGTTTTGGCAAATAAAGATAAAGAATAACAATGTAAAAGAAAACAGTCACATACTTGAGTGAATATCTCAACATTCATCAGATGTATGTGACTGTTTCTTTTTATTATTTTTATGAGGTGACTTCTGGTTCAGTTCTATCTGCTACCTGGTACTTTTTGCAATTCAGGCAGGGAAAGTTGTCTGATTCGGTTAAATTACAGAGTACTTACACCGTCATCATCATAACGGTCATATTCAGCTCCCTCATATCCGATCATGCGGATAGTAGCAGGATCGATATCCTTTACTGTCTGCGCAACATCAGCAACCGGGATTGCTTTTCCTTTGCGAATAAACAGTGGAACTTCATTCAGGGCAACTTCTACATAGTGGTGGCCTTTTTCAAGAATTTCCTGAGAAATTGTTCCATCCGGCAGGAATTTTACGAACATCATTTCTTCCGGCAGATATACATAGCGGCCTTTTGCATTCTGTGTATAAACAGGTGCGATCATGATTTCGTTTCCGAGAAGAAGCTGATCTTCTACCTGAGTTGCGAATGCATCGTCTGTGTAGTCAAATGCCAGCGGACGGAACATCATGTCGTCGTTTAATGCTGCTTTCATGTATTCACTGTACAGATATGGAATAAGGCGATATCTGACACCGATCACATGGCGGAAGTCTTCGATATTTTCAAACTGGTAAGCTTCCTGTTCTCTGGTTCCCAGAGCGGAGTGGTTTCTCATAAGAGGTGTGAATACACCAAGTGCCAGCCAGCGCAGTACCAGATCACGTGTGGTATCTGCACCGAAACCGCCCAGATCTGCACCTGTGTAAAGGAAACCGCACATATTCAGGGATGGAAGCATCTTTAAGTTCAGAAGGATGTGTGACCACCAGGATTTATTGTCTCCCATCCAGATTCCGCCGTATCTGTGCATTCCCACATAGGAGGAACGGGAGAACATCAGGAAACGTTTGCCAGGTGCGATTTTTTCAAATGCTTCACCTGCTGCACGGGTCATGTTATAGCCAAACAGGTTATGTACCTTGTCGTGGCGGATTTTCTGACCGTTTACATTGTGATAGAAGCGTTTGTAATCTTCCGGATTGTTTGCAAGGGCGTTTACTTTATCACCGAGTGTAAATCCAGGTGCTTCTTCCTTGTCCATGAAGTTGTCTTTGATGTATTCTTTTAATTCAGCAACGCCTTCCGGTGTACAGAACATTGCAGGTTCGTTCATGTCATTCCAGAAACCGTCGATTCCTTTGGAAATGAGACGTTCGTATTTCTGTCCGAACCATGCTCTGGCATCTGCGTTCAGGACATCCGGGAAATGAGTCCAGCCTGGCCATACAGCGGAAACGAAATCACTGCCGTCTTCACGTTTGCAGAAGTAGTTCTTCTCAACGCCTTCTTCATAAACATCATAGCCAGCCTCTACTTTGACACCAGCATCGATGATCGGGACAAGGTGGATACCTTTTTCTTTCATTTCATTGACATAGGCCTCAAAGTCAGGGAAGTTTTCCTGATTGACTGTGAAATCTTTGTAGTCTTCCATGTAATCGATATCCATGTATACCATATCGATCGGAATATTGTTTTCACGATATCCGTCAGCGGCTTTTCTGAAATCGTCAGCAGTTGTATATCCCCAGCGGCTCTGACCGAAACCAAATGCGAATTTAGGCGGGATATAGCTTCTTCCGATGATTTTGCGGAACTGTTTTACGATATCGTAAGGGGTTTCACCCTCGATCACATACAGATAAAGATTTGCATCCTCACAGGTGATCTTTAACTGGGAAGAGAGTGTGTAACCGATATCAAACTTCAGTTTTCCGGGATAATCAACGAAGAGACCGAAAGTCTGTTTTCCGGAGATTACGAGGAAGTTGTGTGCTCCGTAGAGGGAGATTTTATCTTCTGTATGGTTTGGCTGGTCGGAACAGTTGCTTTCATAAACGTATCCACGTTTGTTGATTCCGCGGCTTGATTCGCCCAGACCATAGACAACATCGTTGTCATCCATATCATAAGTAAAAGAGAAGCCGTTCTCTGTGGAGATAGTTCCGTATGCAGGAGTTCCCTCAGAAGCCGGGATAGAAGTTACGATGGCATCGGTTTCAAATGGGGTCCCGTAAGTATATTTCTGAATCATTTTGTCATGTCCTCCTTAGGTTGAAAAGTGTTAAATTAATGACTGAAACGCTTAAGTGCTATTGGAAAATACACATATGTTTTCCTTGATTTCATATTTACAATAATAGAGGTTTGGGTGAGGAAATGCTACTGAAATTATGACAAATTTATACGTTATTTTGACTTTTGCTCAAACTGTGAAGCAGTGATATGGGTATGGCAAGCAGTGGAGCGGCTGATCGTATCTGTTTGCGCTGTTAACTTATTGTGCTTTAATGCTTTATCTTAATAGAATTTTTCTGTACATACGGTGAAAAAAGTGCTAAACTGTTATTATTACACGAAAGAAAGGTTTATTTAACATGCTTCAGACAATTGAATCCATCAATAACGTCGTAAATAATTTTATCTGGGGTGTCCCGGCTATGATCTGTATTATCGGCGTAGGGCTTTACCTGAGCCTGCGGACCGGTTTTGTCCAGATCCGCAAATTCCCGTATGCGCTTAAAACCACACTGGGAAGAATTTTTAAGAAAAAAGAAGCCTCTGACGGTTCCATGACACCTTTCCAGGCAGTCTGTACTGCACTGGCAGGTACAGTAGGTACTGGAAATATCGCCGGTGTTGCCGGAGCTATCGCCATCGGCGGACCGGGAGCTGTATTCTGGATGTGGGTTTCCGCGCTCCTTGGAATGTGCACGAAATTTACAGAGGTTACCCTGGCAGTACATTTCCGTGAGAGAAACAGACATGGGGATTATGTAGGCGGACCTATGTATTATATTAAGAACGGATTGGGAAAGAATTGGAGATTTCTTGCAGTTCTTTATTCTGCATTCGGTGTACTGACTGTATTTGGAACAGGTAATGCTACTCAGGTAAATACTATTACAACAGCAATTGATACAGCTCTTATTAATTTTAATGTGATCTCAGAGTCTTCCACAGGCAGACTGAATCTAATCCTTGGAATTGTGATCACGCTGCTGGTTGGTATGGTACTGCTGGGTGGTATCAAGCGAATTGGAAGTGTTTCCGAGAAGCTGGTGCCGTTTATGGCATTGTTTTATATTGTACTTGCATTGGGCGTTGTGATCTTAAATATCGGAAGAGTTCCGGCAGTTTTCCATGATATTGTTTATGGAGCCTTTAATCCGTCAGCAGTGACAGGCGGTGTGATCGGAAGCTTTTTCCTCAGTATGAAAAAGGGTGTTTCCAGAGGTATTTTCTCCAATGAAGCCGGACTTGGTACAGGGTCTATCGCTCATGCCTGTGCAGATACAAGCAAGCCTGTAAAACAGGGTATGTTTGGTATCTTTGAGGTATTTGCAGATACGATCGTGATCTGTACTCTGACAGCACTTGTGATCCTTGTAAGCGGCGTGCCGGTAAATTACGGTGCAGCGGCAGGTGCAGAACTTACAATTTCCGGATTTACTTCTACATATGGAGGCTGGGTTTCCATCTTTACGGCAGTTGCCATGTGCTGCTTTGCATTCTCAACGATTATCGGATGGGGACTTTACGGAGCACGCTGCATTGAATTCTTATTCTCTGCAAAAGTTATCCGCCCATTTATGATCGCCTATTCATTAGTAGCAATCCTTGGCGCAACTGTAGATCTGGGACTTCTCTGGAGTATTGCTGAGACATTCAACGGTCTCATGGCAATCCCCAACTTAATTGGTGTATTCCTGCTTTCAGGAACCGCCATTACACTTACAAAAGAGTATTTCGCACAGAAATGATAAAAACAGTCTGGAGAGTTTTCTTCAGGCTGTTTATTAGTTTACCTGATGCTTGATGTTAGGTTATTGTTCAGACCCTTGCATAGGGCATTAGTAAAAATGACGAATTTTAAATTTTTTTATTGATGTTATGTACTGTTTTTTATCCGTCATTTTTACTTTATCCACAACCACCCGGATTCGCTTTTTTGCGGCTTTTCCCTTATAATGTGTATATAGATTTCAACGATTTCAGGAGGGAAGTGAGTGGACATTGAACTTATTCTATTCACTTCCCTTTTGTATTTCATCAGGAGAAAGCAGGCATAGAATATTTTTACCATAAAAATGTGATGATCCAACTATGATCTGACAGAAAAATAACAGATTAAAATATAAATCAGCTGTTCTTTAAGTGAAAATGTTTTCAGTACTTCGTTCTTCCATACATCTTCGGGATAAACATCGCCCAGATAAGTATCCCGTCCACAGTACAGTCCATAAAGAAGCAGCCTTTTTCCCTCTCGGACAGCCTCCGGTTCCATGATTAGTCCCCAGCGAAGCTGATCCATCAGATGAAGATAAAGAGACACACATAAAACCAGATTGCTGTTTCTGTTTCGCGATAGAAGTATTCCTTCCAGCTCAGAAGCTTTCTTAAAACGAATATTGTATGCATGAAAAAGAATCTCATGCTCTGTATAAAAATCCCACAGAGTTCCCGGGGTGATTCCATATCTGCCAGTACGAACAAGAACCTGAAACTGTCTCGGACCACAGGCAGCTGT
>NZ_JBWJVQ010000135.1:0-4740 GCF_056339875.1 Blautia sp. ZXY-1-C6 | reverse complement strand
TTGCATAGATCATGTTCTCCAGTGGATAAAAACCTTTATCATCCGGAGTATGTGTTACTTCAAAATCCGGCCATGTAATCTGATACTGTGTTCCAAGAAAAGTTAAAGTAAGTTTTTTTGCTTCTTCATCGTAAGGAATAGACAGTCTGGAAGCAATTTCCTTCGGATCTGCAGTTGCAAACTCCTGAGTATAATGCTCCCATGGCATTCTTTCCTTACTGTCTTTTTCATAATTTAAGTCATTTAAGCTAAACGCCATATAAATCTCCATAAACAGGACAGATCAAAGGAATCTAAAGATCCGTCCTGTTATTTTTATTTCTCTAGATATTCATAATTTCTCATATAGAAATTACTGAAATTCATCAGCGGTTCTGAACCTCTTCCATTACAGTCGGGAACATACTTGTATCTGTATGAGGAATAAAACATGCACCTACAAATTCATCCATATAGATCGGTACTGTAGAAAGTTCCATATATGTCATATTTGCAGCAAGTTCATAAGTCTTCTTCTCTGCCGGTGTTGACAGAAGCATCAGATACGCACCTGTCAGAGAAGAGTTACCAATGTAGTGGAATTTCTCGATCGGGATATCCGGGAACATACCGATGTTGACTGCATTCTGCATGTTGATACCGCTTCCGATACCGCCTGCAACATACACATCATCGATCATGCTCACATCGAAGTCCAGAGAAGTAAGCATTGTGCGGATTGCTGAGAAGATGGCACCTTTGGCACGGATGAAGTTGTCAATATCAACTTCTGTGATCTCAACATCCTTTACAGAACCTGCCTCTTCCTCAAATGCAAGGATATAGCTGCCCATTCCATATTTGTCATGTTTGATTCTCTTTCCTTCGCGGATAAATTTACCCTTCGGATTGATAATTCCGCAGATATAAAGTTCACTGATCACATCGATGATACCGGAACCACACAAACCTACAGGTTTGGTTCCCGGATCACCTACGATCTTGTAGGTCGGCTCCATAGTCTCTTTGTCAATGGTACATGCTTCGATGGCTCCATCTGTGGCACGCATACCACAGCTAATGTCACCACCCTCAAAGGCAGGACCTGCGGAACATGCGCAACTCATCATAAAATCTGAGTTTCCAAATACAAGCTCTCCGTTTGTACCAAGGTCGATAAACAGTGAAAACTCCGGCCTGTTCCAGATCTGGCTGACCAGGGTTCCGGCTGTAATATCGCCGCCTACATAGCTTCCGATATTCGGCGCCATAATAATATGAGCGTCTTTATTAATATCAATTCCCACATCAGAAGCAAAGAGGGAATTGGTCTTAAAGAATGCAGGGATATATGGTTCTGTACGTAATGGATCAGAATTAATTCCTGCAAACAGATGATTCATAGTTGTATTAGATGCCACGCACATTCTGTATATGCGGTTTTTCGGGAATTTGGCACTTTTGCACATCTCGTTGATCATCGGATTGATGGTTTCTTTGATCACAGCATCCTGCAGCTTTTGCTGGCCGCCCGGTTTCTGTGATTCTACAATTCGGTTAATAACGTCTGCACCAAAACGGATCTGTCCGTTTCCGGCAGAACTCTTTGCCAGAATTTCACCGTTTTCCATATTGATCAGTACAGCGGAAACAGTTGTTGTACCAATATCGATTGCCAGACCACCGATTACTACATCTTCGTCTTTACCGAAGATATCATACACAAACATATCGTCAGAAGTAGCGCGGATCACACATTTTACTGAAAAATTACTCTCTCTCAATACATCCGGAAGCTTTTTCAGAACTGCATAAGGGATTCTGACTCTGCTGATATTCAGATACTTCCGCAGTGCTCTTGTAAGTCTCTCGTTATCCGGCATTGTGTCATCCAGAGACGGAGGATCCATTGTGACATCCACAACCTCCAGACTGTTTTTCAATTCGATGCCTGCAAGTTCTACATCTCTTTTGGCATTTTCAAAAATGGCTATTTCCTCTTTAGAGCTTAAATCAGCTACTTTCATTCTGCTCTTATAGGCAGATGCAATATCAGGTACCAGCACATTTACATCTGCACTGATCTTGCTGCAGCATGCAAGGCGCCATCCTTCCTGATATTCTTCGTCAGAAATATGTAATGTCTTTTTGCTCTCCAGTTCTCCGCTCTTTAACTGGACACGGCATTTTCCGCAGGCTCCGTTTCCAGAACATGGTGCATCGATCGCCACATTGGCTCCACGAGCTACCTCAAGTAAATTGTCCCCCGCATTGGCAAACGCTTCTACCACACTGCCATCTTCGAATGAAAATGTTACCTTAAACATTCGGCAACCACCTTTCTCATAATCGTTAATAGCCTGTAATAAAACAAGGGCCGAAGACCGAAGCCTTCAGCCCCCATAATTATGTATTCAATTCGTATGAAACTGATTAGATTTCCAGATAGGAATCTGCATACAGTGTATTGCCTTTGAATACATCACAGGATTTGATAGTTTCCATCAGACGAAGGTCGTTAGGGTTAACGATTGCTGATGTAAGACCATTCATCATAGCCATTGCTACAAGAGCAGAGTCCATGATCGGACGGATATGTTTTGGCATACCGTTACTGTTGTTAGAAAGACCACCTGTAGAGTTCAGTCCCATTTCAGAGAACATCTTTGATAGCTTCAAGAACTTCCATCTGTTTGTCCTGCATTCCTTTTACAACGAGGAATAACGGGTCAAACCACAGATCTTCTGTATCCATGCCCTGAGCCATACCTCTTTCAAGCATGTTCTGGCAGTGCATCATACGCTCATCATTGTCAGCTGCTACCATACCAGAGGAGCAAAGTGCGATACAGATTGCATCATTTGCTGCTGCAAGGTCGATATTGGAAATTCTGTCACCTGCGTCTGCAGAGTTAACGATTGGTTTTCCTTTTGCTCTGTTGTATACAGAAATACCAGCTTCGATAGCTTTCTGGTTTGTTGTATCCAGTGCAAGCGGAACATTATCAAACTCAGACTGAAGGAGCTGAACAGCCCATTTCATTAAGTCTTCGCCATCATTTTCTGCAGGTCCGATATTTACATCGAGGTAAGTAGCACCAGCATCCAGCTGCTGTTTTGCTCTTTTGATGATCGGTTCAGGATCTCTTTCTGTAAATGCTTTGTTTACTGCCGGTGCAGTAGTGGAAAGTCTTTCTCCAATTGTTACGAATTTTGCCATAACCCTGTTCTCCTTTTATATTTATTTATACAGAGAAATCTGACAATTGCAGATCCCTCTGCATACATTTTTCTTTATAATCCGGCCGGTACAAAACCGACCAGATGTTTACGGTCATTAGATCTGGCCGTCTGCCTGCAGATCCTTTAAGAATTTAACAAGCTGTACAGCTTCTCTTGGTCCAACGATGATTTCCCATCCAGGAAGTTTTGCTTCCAGATCACCCTTCAGAACCGCTACTTTACCAGGAATGATCAGTTTTCTGGATTTAACCTTCGGTTCAACATTCTCTTTGATATAAGAAGAAATACTGTTACCGGAGAATTTACCAGCTGCCCATGATGTCAGTACGGAAAGTCCGCCTGCATCATTGATTACCAGGTTAAGCGGAACACCGGAACGCTCCAGCTCGCCGGATACTACGAAATATGTAAGAGCAAAGTCTACAGTAGTAACTACTACTGCATTCTCATCAGCACCATTTAACGGATAGATGCCTGGCTCAACTTTCATTGGCTTCTGCGGGTCAGTGTAAACGTTCTGACGCAGACCATATAATGGAAGAGCCTCTGCATATGTCATCTGCTCCATAACGATGATGGAACCATATTTCATTGTAAACATAGATGCTAAAGCTGCCTGTAAGTGAAGGTCACCTTTTGCGATCTTAACAAGGTTTACGATAGATGGATAACCAAATGTTCTGTCCTGGTCTTTCAGAGCTGCACGACGAACCTGTACAGTGTTTGCAAAGGTTTCTTTAATGTCAGCGCCTGTTGTATCAAGAACAAGATTCTTGTTTCCAAGTTTTTCAAGAGCTGCTGTTGTATCATATAATTCATTTAAGTCTTTACCGGATACACCGAGAACAACACCTGCTTCTGTAGCAACTGCGTTCATTGCTTCATAGTTGGAAGCATCAGCACCGTTTAAGACCGGTTTGCTGTCTTTGCATACTGCAAGAGCTGCTTTAGCGATTTCAGGATCTTTACAGTCAAGAACTAAAGTTCTGCCAAGACCTGCTGCTTTTTCTACAAGTGCAGTATATTTAGCTGCATCTGCGCCTTCACCACAGTTTACATATACAAGTTCAGCATACATTCTTTCGCCGATACGGTCATAATCTACCTTCGGGATTTCTGCAAGTTTTGCCTCTACTGCAGCGTCATCCATGCATGTGCACAGAGCTACTGCATATCTTGGCTTGCTTACAAATGTTTTTTCATGTCTGAATAATACTGTTTCTCCACCCAGAGTGTGCTCTTCTGCACCAGTACCAATTTTGATTGTCTTCATTGGCGGAGCAGTAGCCTCGGAAAGAGATGCTAAAGCTTCATCAGACATATGCGGACATTGTTCGATTTTCATAGCGCCCTGAGCAACTTTCATAGAGAAAGCCATACAAGTTGGGCATCCGCATTCCTTACAGTTTTTCTTTGGTGTTAATTTAAAAATCTGAATACCATTCAGTGCCATTTTATTTGTTCCTCCTATTCAATTACGCAAGTGCTTTGATCATTCTGGAAATAGCTGCAACAGCT
>NZ_JBWJVQ010000134.1:0-10372 GCF_056339875.1 Blautia sp. ZXY-1-C6 | reverse complement strand
TTATCATATGGAGAATCAGGAACTGAACCGTTATGTCGGGGATTATGATCATTTCCAGGAAGTATATGAGGTGAAGAAGGCTCAGCTTGAGGCTGCTTACAGACGCCAGCAGCAGGAAATCAGTGAACTGAAGGATTTCGTCGCAAGAAATAAGGCAAGGGTTTCTACAAGAAATATGGCAATGTCCAGGCAGAAGAAGCTGGATAAGATGGATGTGATCGAGCTTGCTGCCGAGAAGCCGAAGCCGGAATTTCATTTTAAATATGGACGTACTCCGGGGAAATATATCTTCGAGACGAAAGATCTGGTTATTGGTTATAGTGAACCTCTTTCCAGACCTGTTACTCTCTCTATGGAAAGAGGAAATAAGATCGCGCTGGTTGGTGCAAACGGTATCGGTAAGACAACTTTACTGAAGAGTATTCTGGGGTTGATCCCGTCTCTGAAGGGTTCCTGCGAACTTGGGGAGAATCTTCAGATTGGATATTTTGAGCAGGAAGTAAAGGGTGATAACAAGACTACCTGTATTGATGAGATCTGGGCAGAGTTTCCGTCTTATACTCAGTATGAGGTGCGGTCTGCTCTCGCCAAATGCGGTCTGACTACCAAGCATATTGAAAGTCAGGTACGTGTACTGAGTGGCGGGGAGCAGGCGAAGGTGCGTCTGTGTAAGCTGGTGAATAAAGAAACGAACATTCTACTTCTGGACGAGCCTACCAATCATCTGGATGTGGATGCAAAAGAAGCTTTGAAGCAGGCATTGATCGAATATAAGGGAAGCATTCTCCTGATCTGCCATGAACCGGAGTTTTACCGCGATGTGGTTTCTCAGGTATGGGACTGCAGTAAATGGACTACAAAAGTATTATAATAATTGGTACATGAAGGGTTATTACAAATGAGTAAATCAAAAACTGTGGATCTGACTTCCGGTCCGATCCTGAAAACTCTGGCAGAGCTGGCACTGCCTATCATGATTTCTTCCATGCTGGGAACAGCATACAGTATTATGGATATGGCATGGATCGGACTGCTTGGTGCAAAGGCGGTTGCAGGCGTGGGAGTAGGCGGAATGTATGTCTGGCTCTCCCAGGGGCTTGCATCCCTGTCAAGAATGGGCGGACAGGTAAATACAGCTCAGGCATGCGGGCGCAAAGATTATGACCAGGCACGCTCCTATGCTGCCGGTTCTCTGCAGCTCACTGCACTGTCCGGCATTTTGTTTGCTGCTGTCTGTGTTATTTTCATACAGCCTCTGCTGGGATTTTTTAATCTGACCGACGCAGAAACTTATACTGCTGCCAGATCTTATACATTAATTACCTGTGGACTGATCCTTTTTTCTTATCTGAATCTGACGCTGACAGGACTCTCTACTGCACAGGGAGATTCCCGCACTCCCCTGCTTGCAAACTTTATCGGGCTTGCAGGAAATATGATCCTGGATCCGCTGCTGATCCTTGGCATCGGACCTTTCCCGAGGCTGGAGGTTGCCGGAGCCGCTATTGCGACAGTAAGTTCACAGATTCTGGTTTTTGTAGTGATGGTTCTGCGTATCCGGCATTCCAGACTGGAGCCAAATGTTTTACAGCATCTGAATCTGCTGTCTGTTTTTCCAAAAGAATATTATAAGCACATTTTCAGGATCGGGTTTCCCACAGCTATACAGGGAAGCATTTACTGTTTCATCTCCATGGTTCTGACCCGTATGGTTTCCGGTTATGGTGCTGCCGCTATTGCAACGCAGCGTGTTGGCGGACAGATTGAATCCGTATCCTGGAATACTGCTGATGGTTTTGCTTCAGCACTGAATGCTTTTATTGCCCAAAATTACGGTGCACGAAAAAAAGACCGTATCCGTAAAGGTTACAGTCTGTCATTTCGCGTTCTCACAATTTGGGGCCTGTTTGTCACTGCAGCTTTTGTCTTTCTTCCGGAACCAATTGCCAGGTTATTTTTCCATGAAAAAGAAGCTCTGGACACTGCTGTCAATTATCTGATCATTATCGGATTCAGTGAAGTCTTTATGTCCATTGAGCTGATGACAGTGGGCGCATTATCAGGACTTGGACGCACCAGATTATCCAGTACGATCAGTGTGATCCTGACAGGCTCACGAATCCCGCTGGCATTGATCCTGACACATGCGGGAATGGGATTAAATGGTGTATGGTGGGCGCTTACAATCTCTTCTATCGTGAAGGGAATCGTGTTTACACTGACATTCCGGCATATCAGCAGGCGGTTGCCTGAAAAGGTCTAAAAATACAGCTGTCAAACTCAAAAGAGGACTGTTCAGAAAAATTTCTGTCAGTCCTCTTTTTACTGTTTCTATTATTTCGCAACAAAGTTTACAATCTTGTTCGGTACATAAATCTCTTTGATAAGGTTCTTACCTTCCAGGAAGGAAGCAATTCTCTCGTCTGCTTTGGCGATCTCGAATGCTTTTTCTTTTTCACATCCGTTAGGGATTACGATTGTTCCTCTTACTTTACCGTTTACCTGTACACCGATCTCAACGGTCTTGGCAATTGTTTTGCCTTCATCGTATTTCGGCCATTCGGAAACTGCCAGTAAGCCTTCACCTCCGATAAATTCCCAGATTTCTTCGCAGATATGTGGTGCAAACGGGCTAAGCAGTTTGATAAAGATGGTAAGGTCATCTTTGCTTAAGTGTCCTTCTGCTGTAATCTCATTAATGAGTGTCATCAGGCTGGCGATTGCTGTATTGAATTTCAGGTTCTCGATATCAGAAGAAACTTTCTTGATGGTACGGTGGAGTTTCATCTCCAGTTCATCAGATACAGATTCTTCAGAAAGGATATCTGTCAGACCTGCAACACGGTCCAGGAACTTCTTACAGCCCTTTACAGAGTTCTCGCTCCATGGTGTAGCTGCGCCATAGTCACCCATAAACAGCACATAGGTACGAAGAGTATCTGCACCGTATTCTTCTACAATATCCAGCGGGTCAACTACATTACCCTTGGATTTACTCATTTTATCTCCGTCCGGTCCGAGGATCAGTCCCTGGATGGAACGTTTTGCATATGGTTCCGGTGTATTTACTACGCCAAGATCATACAGGAAATGATGCCAGAATCTGGAGTAGATCATATGTCTGGTAACGTGTTCCATACCACCATTGTACCAGTCAACAGGCATCCAGTATTTCAGTTTGTCCATATCTGCCAGTGCATTTGCATTGTGCGGATCTGTATATCTTAAGAAATACCAGGAAGATCCTGCCCACTGAGGCATAGTATCTGTCTCACGCTTCGCTGCAGCACCGCATTTCGGGCATGTGCAGTTTACGAAAGAATCAATCTTTGCAAGTGGGGACTGTCCGTCTTCACCCGGCTCGAAGTCCTTTACATCCGGCAGGCGCAGCGGAAGTTCGTTCTCCGGAACTGCCACAACACCGCAGTTCGGGCAGTGGATAAGCGGGATTGGCTCACCCCAGTATCTCTGGCGGTTGAATGCCCAGTCTTTCATCTTATACTGAACACCGGCTTTACCGATTCCTTTTTTCTCCAGTTCTTCCAACATACGCTCAATAGAATCTTTCTTCTTTGCATATCCGTTCAGGAAATCGGAGTTTACCATTTCGCCGTCGCCTGTATAGGCTTCTTTGGAAATATCTCCGCCTTTGATAACTTCGATAATGTCGATGCCGAATTTCTTTGCGAAATCATAGTCACGCTGGTCGTGAGCAGGTACTGCCATGATAGCACCTGTACCATATCCCATCATTACATAGTCAGCAATGTAGATCGGGATTTTCTTACCGTTAACCGGGTTGATTCCCTCAAGTCCCTGGATTCTCACACCTGTTTTATCTTTTACAAGCTGAGTTCTCTCAAACTCTGTTTTCTTTGCACACTCATTACGATATGCAATGATCTCATCCATGTTTGTGATTTTATCTGCATATTTGTCAATGATCGGATGTTCCGGTGCGATTACCATGAATGTTACACCAAACAGAGTATCCGGTCTGGTTGTATAGATTTCAAGTTTCTCATCGATTCCGTCAACATCGAAGTTAACGAAAGCACCTTTTGATTTGCCGATCCAGTGGATCTGCTGCTGTTTTACATTATCCGGATAATCTACATCTTTCAGACCTTCCAGAAGCTTATCTGCATACTGGGTGATCCTTAAATACCATACATCTTTGGATTTCTGAACAACATCGCTGTGGCAGATATCACATTTACCGCCCTGGCTGTCTTCATTGGAAAGGACTACTTTACAGTGCGGACAGTAGTTAACCAGTGTTCTGTCTCTGAATACAAGACCTTTTTCAAACATTTTCAGGAAAATCCACTGTGTCCATTTGTAGTAGTCTTCATCTGTTGTATCGATCACACGATTCCAGTCAAAGGAAAATCCAACTTTCTTTAACTGGTTTGAGAATCTCTTGATGTTCTCATCTGTGATGATACGTGGATGTGTTCCGGTCTTTACTGCGTAGTTCTCTGTCGGGAGACCAAATGCATCAAATCCGATCGGGAAAAGTACATTATAGCCTTCCATACGACGTTTTCTGGAAATAACCTCCAGACTGGAATATGCTTTGATATGTCCTACGTGCATACCGGCACCGCTTGGATATGGGAACTCTACCAGACCATAGAATTTAGGTTTGTCACTGTTATCTTTGGCTTCGAAGACTTTGGCCTCTTCCCATTTTGCCTGCCACTTAGGCTCGATCTTTTTAAACAAGTATTTCATCTCTATACTTCCTCCAACATTTTGCTGTATGTGAACTACCCGGCAACAGAGTTACCAAGGCATCTGACTTAAGGCGAGATACCGTCTTTTTCAGGGTGCGTCCATGACACCACTACTGTTTGCTCCACTGAGCTACACAGCTGCTTTTATTATTTCCGGCGGTTTCAGTCCGATTATGGACATCTTATCCTAAAAATTTATTTTAATTCAACAAAGGCTGTTTGTCAATGTAACGTTTCGCTGTATCGAGTGTTTTTGCTTTACAAATGGCACTTATTTCGCATTTTCGAGTAATACACCACTAGAGTGTGTCTGAAAAAACAGGACATTCCGCATCTCTGCAAAATGTCCTGCCATTTTTATTTCTTAACTATATTTTAATTACTGCTCTGTCAGTAATTACCCTTTTTTATTCTTCCGCTTTATCTACCTTACTTGCTCTGGCTTCAATTTCTTTTGCCTGAATATCTCCAGGAGCCTGCTCGTAGCGTGCAAATTCATAGGAGAATTCTCCGCTTCCACCTGTCATAGAACGAAGATCTGTGGAATATCCATAAATCTCAAGCTGTGGAACATCTGCCTCAATAATGGTATTGCCCTGATGATCAGGAGTCATACCAAGAACACGGCCACGACGTTTGTTCAGGTCGCCCATAACATCACCGGTAAATTTATCCGGAACAGTTACTTTCATAGATACGATTGGCTCTAAGAGTACAGGTGATGCATCCATAAAGCCTTTCTTAAATGCAAGAATCGTTGCCATCTTGAATGCCATTTCTGAGGAGTCTACCGGATGATAAGATCCATCATATAAGGTAGCTTTCACACCAACTACAGGATATGCAGCCAGAGGTCCTTTTAATACGCATTCCTGAAGACCTTTCTCAACTGCCGGGAAGTAGTTCTTCGGAACTGCACCACCAACTACAACCTGTTCAAATTCATAAGGTGTCTCCAGATCGCCTGATGGCTCGAAACGCATCTTAACATGTCCATACTGTCCATGTCCACCGGACTGTTTCTTATGTTTACCCTCTACATCTGCATTCTTACGGATCGTCTCGCGGAACGGAACCTTCGGTTTGCTCAGCTCAACATCTACTTTGTAGCGTTCTTTTAATTTATTCATAACGATATCGAGATGCTGATCACCGATACCATAGATAAGGCTCTGACGGTTTGCACTGTCATTTACTACACGAAGTGTCTTGTCTTCACTCATCATCTTCGCAAGTGCCTGGGAAATCTTATCCTCATCACCCTTCTTCACTGCTTTAAATCTCTTGCAGGTATATGGTGTGGAAAGAAGTGCCTTCGGATAAAGAATCGGATTTGCTTTTGTCGCAAGGCTGTCACCAGTCTGTACGCTGTTTAATTTGGCAATTGCACCAATATCACCGGCATGAAGTTCCGGAACCTCGATCGGTTTGGATCCTTCAAGTACATATAATTTATTCAGACGTTCTTCTTCGCCTTTCTCTACGTTTAATAAAGTGTCATCGGATTTGATAACACCGGAGCATACTTTAATAAGAGAATATTTGCCAAGGAACGGGTCTGCAATTGTTTTCCACACATATGCGGATTTCACTTTCGTGAAGTCGTAGTTTGCTTCAAAGATCTCATTTGTCTTCTGAGCGATTCCGTTGCAGGAGCGTTTGTCCGGGCTTGGGAAATATCCGCAGATATCATCCAGTAAGTTGGATACACCGCGAAGATTGATCGGTGAGCCCATGCATACAGGTACGATAGATGCTTCCTGTACGTTCATTGCAAGTGCTGCGGAAACCTCTGTTACCGAGAATGTATCACCTTCAAAATAACGGTCCATGAATTCCTCGCTGGTCTCTGCAACAGATTCCATAAGGATATCGTGATATTTCTCCAGATATTCATCCAGGTATTCAGGAATCGGGCATTCCTCTTTCTTACCTTTATCTATGTACTTACGTCCTGCCTGTTTTACAACATTTACATATCCTACAAATTTGCCGTCTTCACGAATCGGGAAGTGAAGCGGTGCGATCTTCTTGCCGTAGAGTTCAGTGAGCTGTTCTACTACTTTACGGTAGCTGACATCATCTACGTCCATATCTGTAACAAAGATCATTCTCGGAAGTTTATATTTCTCACATAAGTTCCATGCCTTCTGTGTTCCAACCTGAACGCCTGCTTTACCGGAAACTACAATGATCGCTGCATCTGCTGCGCTTACTGCTTCTTCTACTTCGCCTACGAAATCGAAATATCCGGGAGTATCCAGCACATTGATCTTTACCTTATCCCACGGTACCGGGATCAATGTGGTAGAAATGGAAAAATGTCTCTTAATCTCTTCTTTGTCATAATCGCTGACAGTATTTCCGTCTTCTACTCTTCCGAGACGGTTAGTCATTCCTGCTAAGTAAGCCATTGCTTCTGCCAGTGTAGTTTTGCCAGCGCCCCCATGACCTAAAAGGACTACATTTCTAATTCGGTCAGTTCTAAATACATCCATGTTGCGTACCTCCCTGTTTGTCTGTTATGTTATTGCCGCTTGCAACGTCCGCAGCAACGATATGGCTATATATTACTAAATTTTTTTATATTTTTCAAGTATTTTATGAAATTTTAACATCTTTTTTTGTGAACTTCTTGTAAATTGATGAGCATTTTATATATTTTCAGTAATTTTCACGGATCTCGACTGTGAATTTTATCTCAAGTGCGCAGCTAGTTGACTGATTTTGATTGTACGAATATTTATAATGCATCGTTTTTTCAGTTGACTATAGCAGTCCTAGAGCGTGTCTGAAAAAGGCTTTCTGCAAGATGTGCGTCACAATTTGTGGGATATTTTACCCAGATGAGGACGCCGTAGCGGGCTACGGCAACTGAATTCGGGTGAAATATCCCGCAAAGTGGGGCGTGTAGATTGCGGGAATGATTTTTCAGACACACTCTAGTAACCAGAGTGCGAAAGACATGGAAGATATCTGCATATGATACGGCGTCCGCTTTGTCGCTTTAAATTATTTATGTATAAAAGTGCCGTATGAATTGACTTTTCAAATCATATCCTTTAAAATAGTAAATTATGAAATCATGTAACTGTTCCGTATTTTCACAGTTACGAATAATGTTACCTGAAAGGATGCAAAAACCACTATGAAAACTATCGGTTTTATCGGTCTCGGACTGATTGGCGGATCAATTGCCAAGGCCATCCGAAAATACCATGAAGACTACCGACTTCTTGCTTATGATCAGGATCGGGAAACACTTGCTGCAGCAGTAAGCAGCAATATGATCGATGCTGTATGCGAAGAACATGATGAACGTTTCAGGAGCTGCGATTATATTTTCCTGTGTGCTCCTGTAGAATTTAATGTAAAATATCTTGAATATTTCAAAGACAATATCGGTCCTGACACGATCCTCACAGATGTTGGAAGTGTCAAGGGCATTATCCATAAAGAAGTAGAACGTCTTGGAATGGAATCCCGTTTTATCGGAGGTCATCCAATGGCCGGTTCTGAAAAGACCGGATTCGAAGCTTCCAGTGACCGTCTGATTGAGAATGCTTACTATATTATTACTCCGGGCGGTGAAGTTGCACTGGAACGCCTGACAGATTTCACAGAGATGATCTCTTCCCTTGGTGCGATCCCGATGGTCCTTACAAGTGAAGAACACGATTTCATCACTGCCGGAGTCAGCCATCTGCCTCATATTATCGCTTCTGCACTGGTAAATCTTGTCAATATGCTGGACAGCGATCAGGAATATATGAAAACGATTGCAGCCGGAGGTTTCCGTGATATCACACGTATTGCTTCTTCTTCTCCAATTATGTGGGAGCAGATCTGTGTGGAAAATAATCAGAATATCTCCAATGTTCTGGATGACTACATCCGCCTGCTGGTTCAGATCAAATGTTTTGTGGATAACAAGGACTCCAGGAGTCTGTATCAGATGTTTGCAAGCTCCAGGGATTACCGTGATTCTATTGATGTGGTAGACAATGGTCTGCTGAAAAAGGCTTATGTCCTGTATCTTGATATTGCGGATGAGGCCGGCGGTATTGCTACGATTGCCACTATCCTTGCGATGGAGAAGATCAGCATTAAAAATATCGGTATCATTCACAACCGTGAATTCGAGGAAGGTGTCCTCAAAATTGAATTCTACGACGGAATCTCTATGGAAAAGGGTGCCGCACTCCTTAAAAAAAGAAATTATATTGTCTACGAACGCTAAACAGATCACCCTTTGACATTCATTTCAAAAATATTTTGTCAAAAGCAGATTGCTATAAATAACTGCAGGGAAATACAGAAATATTATAAAAACAGGCAGGAATCAAACATGGAAATAAAAAAACAGACAAACCTCAGAGGAGAACTCACTGTACCCGGAGATAAATCCATTTCTCATCGTGCAGTTATGTTCGGTTCTCTTGCACAGGGTACTACAAAGATCACACATTTTCTTGAGGGAGCTGACTGTCTCTCTACTATCTCCTGTTTCCGGAAAATGGGAATCGATATTGAAAGAAATGCTTCCGAAATCCTCGTTCATGGAAAGGGACTTCACGGACTCAGTGCTCCGTCTGAAACTCTGGATGTGGGAAACAGCGGGACTACCACAAGACTGATCTCCGGAATTCTGGCAGGACAGTCTTTTACCAGCGAATTAAACGGCGACGCTTCCATTCAGTCCCGTCCAATGAAAAGGATTATGACTCCTCTTCTGTCTATGGGCGCTGATATCGTAAGTCTTAGAGGCAATGGATGCGCACCTTTGCGTATTACAGGAAATCCTTTACATGCCGCTCATTATCAGTCACCGGTTGCTTCCGCACAGGTAAAATCCTGCGTGCTTCTGGCTGGTATGTATGCAGATGGGATCACCAGCGTTACTGAGCCGGTACTTTCCAGAAATCATACAGAGATCATGCTGAATTATTTCGGCGCAAATGTGACTTCCCAGGGAACAACTGCTTCTATTGAACCGGAGCCTGTACTGAACGGACGCGAGATTAAAGTTCCCGGAGATATTTCTTCTGCTGCTTACTTTATCGCAGCAGGGCTTCTTACTCCCGGAAGTGAGATTCTTCTTAAAAATGTAGGCATTAATCCAACCAGAGACGGAATGCTTCGTGTATGCAAGACTATGGGGGCTGATATTACTCTGCTGAATGCAAGTACAGAGGGTGAGCCTACCGCTGACCTGCTGATCCGCACAAGCAGTCTTCACGGAACCACTGTTGAAGGTGAGATCATCCCCACACTGATCGATGAAATCCCGATGATCGCTGTAATGGCAGCTTTTGCAGAGGGGACTACTGTTATCAGGGACGCACAGGAGCTGAAGGTAAAAGAATCCGACCGTATCGCAGTGGTAACAGAAGGACTGAAACGCATGGGAGCTGATATTCAGCCGACTGATGACGGAATGATCATCCATGGAGGAAAGCCACTTCATGGTGCCGAGATCAATTCTTATCTTGATCACCGTATTGCCATGTCCTTTGCTGTTGCAGGTACAATTTGTGACGGTACACTTACTATCAAAGATGGGGACTGCGTTAAAATTTCCTATCCGGAGTTCTATGAAGATCTGTACTCTCTTGGAAAATAGCAACTGTCAT
>NZ_JBWJVQ010000133.1:0-4809 GCF_056339875.1 Blautia sp. ZXY-1-C6 | reverse complement strand
CCACTATTGCATCTGTAAACTGTACAATGATTGAGCTCCCAAAAATCCCCTGCAATTCTTCCGCATTCGCATCATCATATTTCTCTACATCAAAAGACAAAGAGAAATCATACGTATTCTCTTTTCCGTCTTCTGTTTCATAAGAAATTGTTCCAAAAATATCTCCCTTGCCAGACGGAAGTTCGATTGACTCTGAAAGCTCTAATTTATATTCAATGTTATTGAACACTGTCGTTGCTTCAAACATTTGTGATATACAGGTACCTTCTTTTTCATAAATATCTTTCTGTAAAAAGGAAATAGGATTATACTCCATATTTTCCCATATCTGTTTTCCCTCCACTGTCCGTTTACACAAGGAATCTAAAAGCAACATCATTGTTTCCTGATCTATTTCTTCATATACGTTCATAGTCAGCCTCCTTTTTCTTTGGATAGTCCACAAAAGCTCTGTAAGAGTTTATCTCAATTTCTAGTTACAACGTGATATTTAGTCAAATGACGTATGTACGCGCTTTCTTATAGTTGCCAATATTATATGGCGTATCTCCCAAAAATTCAATCAGAATATAAAAACTTTTACTCACACTATCCTGCCTTTACATCTTTTTTAGTCTATACCCTACATTGATCAATGTTTCTATAATATCATGCCCCATCTTTTTTCGTATCTTCCATACTACGTGTTCCACTGTTTTGTACGGAATCTGATCATCATAATAATTACTCTCCCAGACCGAACAATAGATATTCTTCTTTGGAATAACCCAATTTGGCCTTTGGGCTAAAAGATACAGAACTTCAAATTCCCTGGGCGTTAAATCTATTTCCTTTCCTTCGTAAATAACCTGATAGGACATTGGATTTAACTGCAGTTTTCCATCGCCCAAAACTACATTCTCTTTATATTCTGGAAAAACATACTTCATCTGTATGCCTCCTCTTGATTTATAAATTTCTAACTGTTCCCATTCCAGAAAGAAATACCGAACGAAATATCCAACATCCGGCACTTTTTTAGTTATTTTTACTTTTTACATAATTTCTATCTCTGCCATCTTTTCTATAATTGTGAACTTCCTGAAAAATTAACTCTCATTTTCTAAAAATAGTTTATTTCAGCCGTTTACAGTGAATTTTATAAATTCCTCGTAGAGTTAATTAACTCTCAGAATTTTACTTTAAATCCGATGGAAACATTGAAAACACTCAGTTGTTTCAATCGAGCGTTAATTTTCACAGAAGTTCACAATAATATGAATATGCTTCTTACTTTTCAGATTAGATATGTTCCGTTTTATGCAAGCGCCTAATTTTAAAGTTGTGCATATCCACCGAATATTCATCCTATAAATAATTGTTGGGAAATGTTAGAACAGCAGCATTTCTCTCTATTTCCAAAAGGAGAGTAGGCATCATGCATTACCCTTTATTTTTTAGGTTCTCTTGATTATATAAATCTTGATATACACTACAATTTTTCAATAACTCTGCATGTGTTCCTATACCTACTATTTTACCCCCATCTAATACAATTATTTTATTAGCATCCTGTGCAATTTTTACTCTATGGGTTATATATATTGCTATCTTATTTTTACTCACCTCAAAAAAACTCTTGGAAATTTTGGTTTCTGCTGTTACATCTAATGCGGAACTAGGCTCATCCAACAAATATAAATCTGCATTTTTATAATAGGTTCTTGCTAACGCTATTTTCTGCCATTGACCACCTGATAATTGACCTCCTTCATCAAACCAATTTCCTAATCCTCTTTTTAGTTCGTATCCTCTTTCGGTTTTTAAAAAATCAACGTTTGCTTTGCACAATGAATTTTTAATTTTATTTTCATCGACTTCTGTACTAATATCTCCTATATAAACGTTCTCTTCCAATGTACCTTCATACTTTAAAAAATCTTGAAAAAGAACAGATATACAATTCCTGTAACTCTTTACATCAATATTCTCCAAATCAAGATTATTAACAAATAGCTTCCCACTAGTAGGTTTATATAACCCACATAAAATTTTAAATAAAGTGCTTTTCCCAATCCATTTTTTCCTACAATTGCAATCTGTTCGTTTGATTTAATTTTTAAATTAATGGTAGATAGTGCCATTTTACATTGAGGATAATCGAAAGATACGTTTCTTAGTTCAATTGTCTTTATATTATCTACTTTTGTACCACCTAACGCATTCTCCCCTTCTTTTATTTCTAAAAAATCTTTTAGTAATTGTATATATAAATTTGCGTTATAAATAGAATAAACATTAGAGGCAATGCTATTTGTAGCATTTTGCATCATGGACACAGCATTTAAATATGACATAGTGGTTCCTATCATTTTTTTCCCTACGTAAGCCAAATATATTGCAATAATCATTATAATTATACAAACTATATCTTGTATAAACGAAATAATCATATTTAAAACAGCTCTGGTTTTTTCAATTTCATTGGCTTGTTTTATGAAAGTTTTGACTAAGCTACAATATTTATCCAGCAAATATTTTTTTAATCCATATGCTTTTACCTCTTTAAATGCTGTATCATGTGTAAGTAAATATGTATAATACCACGCTTTTCTTTCTTTTCCACTGCGCTCATATCTCATTAGAAATTCTTTATTACCAACATAAATTTGTCCTATAAACATTAATATTGACACAGCAATCATTATAATCACAAGAATTGGATTCCATGAAAGTAGTATCATTGCGGCTGAAAATAACGAAACTAAATTAGATGCTAAGCCTAATACCCCTTGCATGGTCTGATATGGTTTATTTCCAATTTCTTGTTCTAAACGATTTATCATATCATATGTTTCTGTTCTCTCTAACATTTCCAATGATAAATCCCCACATTTTTTCATAAGAATGTAATTTATTCCATAAACTAAATGATTGTTTAAATTGTTTAAATTATAGCTTGCTAAATTCTGTAAAAGCGATTCCGAGATAATTAGCCCGAAATATAAAATCAAAAGATACACCACATATTGATATGATTGTGTCTTGTTTTGTATTTCATTTAACAACTGTTGCATTACCAATAAGGACGAAACAGGAAGAATTCCATTTATTATAGACAAAATAAATGCCAGAATAAATTTTGCTTTACATATTTTACAAATTAATCTTATCGTATAATAAATCAAAAAAATATTCCTTTTTATTTTTTTTAGCATGATTTTTCTCCTATATAGTGAAGGCGTAGCACATATAGTACTACGCCTTCGTTTTTACTACCTCTTAGAGAGTACTAGAACGGAATGTAGCAACAGCATTTACTCTGTTACCTGTACGATACTCTCCTTCGCCACCACAGCCACAGCCACAATGAACACAACCATCATCATTGCCTCTGTAACCTGCATATCCATCAGTACACATGCATGCTCTCGGCTGCACTCCTGATCCAGGTGTTCTTCCAATTGGATTTACAAACTTCATAACGATTCCTCCTTTCTTTGTAATTTAAATACATCTATGTAAATATAAACGTATTTACCTTTGTTAATGAATTTCCATTTCATTATATTGTTCCAATTCGCTTGGATTTGCCTCCATTAATGCATGATATCGTCTTAAATTGTCTTCCAAATACTTTCTTTCGTTTCGACATGAATTATGTCGATATGAAAGATGTAATCCATTAGCATCGTAGCAATTAACATAACATAATGTACATAAATTAACTGCCCAACATTCTTTACAATACTCTTTTGCTTCTTCTATAAAGTCTTCAACATAAAGTTTCTTAATTTTTTCTTTATCAAATCCCTCATTCACATTGCCTAAACAAGGTATATTTCCTACTTTTTCTCACAATGTAAAAATTCACCTTTTGTAGTGACATAAATCCTTCTTTGTCCCGGCACGCAGCATCCATTCATTCCATACTGTTGAATAGGTGTTTCTGTCAACAAGCGTTTGTGTATAATCATCATTCCCTTATCCATATAACCATCCGTAAACAAAGTTTTTTCTGTATTATCTGGATTTGATTTACGTATCACTTCTTCCCATTTCATTAAAGGTTCATAAAACTCTTCCATAAACCATCTATCTTCTTTTCCTTGCGGTAAAAAGTAATCACTCTCTGACGGTCCATGATCTACCGTTGCAGTCAAAATCATAACGTCTTTGGGAATCCATTCACTTTTTTCGATAAACTCCTGAATTTTGTTGTATACTGTTCAAGATAACCTGGTCCCGATACAACCATATTAAATCCAATCTTAGAACTCTTTCCTTCCTTATGGAATGCTTCAAATAGTTTTTTTGCTCCCATAACTGTTTTTTCAAAGCTACCTGTCCCATTAACCATAAGCCGATTTGCATCGTGCATTTCCTGAGGACCATCCAAGCTAATAATAATATTGAAATTATTTTTGGCAAAATACTCTGCGATCTTATCATTTACCAATGTTGCATTTGTAGTGATTGCAAAGGACATATCCTCGCCAAATAATTTTTTAGCATATTCAACTGCTCTTTCAATAAGTTCAAAATTTAGTAAAGGTTCTCCACCATAAAATCCAATGTGCCTATTTTCTGCATTTTGGGAATGCTCTTTTAAAAAATCAATAGCTTTTTTTGCAACATCCCATTTCATGTTTTCATGTCCGAACGCCCTGTATTCTGGATGAGAAGGATGATAAATACAATATTTGCAACGTAAATTACATTTTTCAGTAACTTCAAGAGTAACATTCTCAACCTTATTTTCAAGAATATCATCTAACTCTGTTACTGCATCACCTGTCAGCGTTTTTAATGGTGGAGCTTGTAAAATAT
>NZ_JBWJVQ010000132.1:0-16018 GCF_056339875.1 Blautia sp. ZXY-1-C6 | reverse complement strand
CCATCCGGAAACCGGATCGGCCCCTTAGACGAAAAGCTTGGTCCTCAGAGGTACAGACTGGGAAATACAGATCTTTTAATCTATTATGGCAAACCTGGACCCTATCATCTGACACAGGAAATCTACATAGATTTCCTTCCTGGGAAAACTTATGTGGACAGTGGAGACTGGAAAATCATCCTAAGTGGAAAAAAGGTCAGAGGAGGGGAATATTACCTGTGGCTGCCGGGTGGAAATACTCTGAACAGAGGGACTGGGTTTTATGAACCAAGGGCATATGGGACTTTGACCATACCTGCCACAGCCCGGCGGGTTATTGCAGTTGGAGCATATGATTCGCTGGTTGACTCTTATGCGGATTTTTCCGGAAGGGGCAGCAGAATGCTGCCATATCTGAAACCTGATCTGGTGGCACCGGGAGTAAACATAGTTGCTCCCGTACCCGGTGGTGGTTACAGAACAGTAACAGGGACTTCCTTTGCAACACCCTTTGTCAGCGGATCCGCAGCATTGTTAATGCAATGGGGGATTGTAAATGGAAACGATCCCTACCTCTATGGGGAAAAAGTAAAAGCCTATCTCCGAAAAGGCGCCAGACCATTGCCGGGGTATGAGGAGTATCCCAATGAAGAGGTGGGATGGGGGGAGGACGTTATAATAAGGTTACATTGAAGAAAGTCAGTAAAATCAAGTGTTTCCGTTCATTTTCCCAACACAGAAACGAAGCACTTTCACCATGATTTTGAAGAAAATCTGCCCGGGTTGGATTCAAAATGATATGGAAAGAAAGACTTGTAGCAATGACGTAACATGAACAGCCGATTCTGTTACAGACAACATATTAAAACGAAAGAGAGGTCACAGGAATATAAAACTGACTTATACAAATAATTATCAGTTATCAAGGCCATAAGGCCAAATTATACCATGGGTCAGTTTTAAGCATTAAATCTGGATCAGTTTTAAGTGTAAATCAATAGCTGATAATCACTATGATTGGGAAAATACAAAAACCGATAACTACAGTTCAAAGAACTGTGTATTATCGGCTCTGCGTCTGGCGCTTTAATAACAGTTATATGGAATTGTTCAATGTTGATTAGACATTCTCTTTTGCACTTCGAACAAAAGAGTGGAAAATTTTTTAGTACAGTATCTTCTCGGATTTTGTCACGTGTTTTATTTCCGCAGACAGGGCAACGTACTCGCTCGACACTTACTTTTATTTGCACTTCTACTTTTTATTTTTTTCTTGAGTATCCTATAACACTAACAAAATACGATGCGACTACTATACCCAAAGCAAAAATAGTAATCAACATAGGATTTTTAACCAAATTTTGAGTAACGTATTTCATATCTTTTGATATTTTACTTACGAAAAAGATAACGAGAAGTGTGCAAATCATTCTCACATACTGAACACTCATATAGCCAAACCACTGTGCTATTGCTAAACATATAGAACACCATAAAACAGGTAATGCTATTGCAATGGCGATAGAAAAACCAAACTGGCTAAGTGTAAAATTATGATAAACCACATAACGAATGATATAAATGATAACTGTACCCATTATACTAATCGGAACAAGAAGCAAGCTAGTCAAATACTTACTGAAAATGATTTGGTACTTACTCATCGGCAAGGTTAATTCATATTGTTTCCATGAAGTCAATCCATCATAGGTCATGGTCATCATTAAGTGCATACCGATAAAAAGTGAAAAAAAAGCCGATGACATAATTGAGTAAACTTCATTCTCTCCGAAGAATGAAATTGCTATTACAAAAAAATACATTACAAAAATGACTTTTTTATTCATTTTCTTCATAAGCAATAAATCCTTAAAAACCAATCCTTTCATTTGACACCTCCTTTGATATAGAACAGCATAATGTCCTCAATAGAAGCATTATCAATAATTAGATTTTTGTATCTTTTTTTTGCAGCTACTTTGTCATGTATTAAGCATTCCACGCTAAGATTTGTTTCTCGACAACATACATAGTCATCTGGCGAAACAGTATTAAATTCTGATTTTTTACAGCGTATAATTCCATAATTATAAATAAGGTCATCTTTCTTTTCCTCAAAAATAATTTTTCCATTATGAATCAGAATTACATAGTCAGCAACCTTTTGTATGTCAGAGGTTATATGTGTAGAGAACAAAATAGAGTGTTCTTCATCTTGAATAAATTCTAAAAAAATATCCAAAATTTCATCTCGTACAACAGGATCTAACCCTGTTGTTGCTTCGTCTAAAATCAGAATCTGGGGTCTATGCGATAGTGCACAAATAATTGACAATTTCATCTTCATACCTTTTGAAAGTTGCCCTATTGATTTATTTAATGGAACATCAAGGCGTTTCATATATTCTTCAAACAAATTCATATCCCATGTTTTATAAGATCCCGAAAGGATTTGGGCAATATCTTTTGCATTTAAGACGGAATGGAATTTACATTCGTCAAAAACAACACCAATGTTTTCTTTATGCAAATAAGAATGATTTTGTTTACCCAATATTCTTATTTCACCCGCATCCAACTTTAACTGGTCTAAAATTAAATTGATAGTTGTACTTTTTCCAGCACCATTTTCTCCTATGAAACCCACAATACGTCCTGTAGGAACTGTAAATGAAATATGATCTAACATAAAATCATCAAATTTTTTAGTCACATTTTTTACAACAATACTGTTCTGTTCCATAATTCCACCTCTCATTCTTCAAAAAATAGTTTTAGAATATTAGCCATTTGCTCATAGCTGATACCATGAGTACGACCGATTATAGCAACCTTTTCTAAAAGTTCTTCTGCTATTCGTAGTTGTTCTTCTTGAATAAATTCTTTATTTGGTGATGCAACAAAACTACCTTTTCCCGATACGGTTTCGATAAACCCATCTCGAGTTAAATCTTCGTAAGCTCGTTGAACAGTAATAACACTTATATGCAGGTCTTTTGCCAGTGCACGCATGGAAGGCAGGGCTTCTCCGGCAGATAGGGTACCATTCATGATTAAACTCTTAATCTGCATAGCAATTTGTTCATAAATAGGCTTATCACTACTATTACTTATGATAATTTCCATTCTAACTTCCTCTCACCACCTTCTGATATATGCGTACTTATACGATATGTACAGTGTATATGATAGTGTCAGAAATGTCAATAAAGTAATCCTACAATTCATTAAAATATACCATATAAAGTTTTCAAAAAATCAGCGTAATCCAACCTGTCAACCGGCATAATAAGGTTATTTCTTTGTGCAAATCAGCACGATAATGATAGGATGAGCGATGATGAATTAGAACTTCTGGCTCCATGGAACGAAATCGTCAAAGCTGAAATCGGACGTCGTGCAAACGAATCAAATCAATCATATGTGAATTGTCAAGGTGCTCCGGCTGCTGAAAAGCAGTCGGGGATTTTTTCTATCATATCTAAAAATTAAGCGCTTAACATATATTCAGATTGGCAGTGAAGTAGTTGCTAAAGAATATCCAGATAAGGTGATGCATTTGAGAAAATTGCAGGTATAGGACAACTGATACAAAGAATATGTTGGAAAAGAGGTGAGCATCATGGTAAATCAGTCAGTAATAGATTCCAGTGTGAATCTGGAGCAGTTAAAGGATATTGAAGACTTAATTCCTAATATAGATAAAGCTATTTCTGAGAAAGTGGAAACTTTTCTGGATAAATCTGGCGATCAGCCGTATGCTCACATGAATGAAGGGTATGTGGTAGTCGTGGAAATGACAGGAGAAATGGATGCTACAGATGCGATCAGTGATTATCTAAGAAAAAGAACGGAGTTGATGTATTAGATGCAAGTCTTGAAAAAATATCTTGCGAAGCTACAGATGTTATGTTAATGTGAAGTCAGGGAAAATGAACGTGATACATGGTTTCTGACTTCAAATTCAATGGAATAAGTAAGTTGGGAGCGATGTAAAATGGAACAAATGCAAATGAATATGCCAGATATGTACGATGCTGCATTGTATCTTCGGTTATCGAAAGATGATATGGAAGAGGGCGGTGCGAAGTCAGAGAGCAACAGCATTGCAAATCAGAGAGAGTTACTTCGGAGCTTTGTAAAAAGCCAGCCGGATATTCAGATCTTTGATATATATGTGGATGACGGATACTCAGGAGGAAATTTTGACCGACCTGAGTTTAAACGAATGACAACTGATATAGAAGCTGGAAAAGTAAACTGTGTGATTGTAAAAGACTTATCCAGATTCGGAAGAGAGTATATAGAAGCCGGGCGATGGATCGAAAAGACCTACCCGGCTTTAAATGTGCGTTTTATTTCAGTTACAGACCAGTTCGACAGTAAAACAGCAGATTTTTCAGAGAAGTCATTTGTAGTTCCGATCAAAAATTTTGTAAATGAAAGCTATTGCCGGGACATTTCCGGTAAAGTGCGAAGCCACCAGAAAATCAAACGTGAAAAAGGTGAATTTATTGGAGCATTTGCCCCGTATGGTTACTGCAAAGATCCGGAGAATAAGAATTGTCTGGTGATTGATTCTTATGCAGCGGATATTGTAAGAAAAATATTTTCATGGAAAATTGATGGATTCAGTCTTGGAGCAATCGCAGAAAAACTGAATGTACGTCATGTGCAGTCGCCAAAAGAATATAAAAAGGCAAATGGTGAAAATTACAATTCCGGATTCCATAGTTCAGATACACCGAAATGGTCGGCAGTGCAGATCAAAAGGATTCTGACCAATGAAGTCTATATTGGAAACATGGTACAGGGCAAGCAGGAACGAATCAGCTATAAAGTAAAGCAACGCCTGGATAAGCCAGAATCAGAGTGGGTGAAAGTAGAAAATACGCATCCGGCAATTATCAGGCAGAATGATTTTGATGTGGTTCAGAAGCTGCTTCAATATGATGGTAGGGCATCGAAAACATCAGACAGTGCAAACTTTTTTTCGGGATTTGTGTTTTGCGGAGATTGCAAGACACCGATGATACGCAGGGTAAATCAGTATAAGGGGAAGAAAAAAGCCTTTTATATCTGCCAGACAAAGAACAAAGGTGGAGATTGCACCAGACACAGTATTTCGGAAGAGGTGCTGAAAAGAATTGTGTTGAAAGAGATTCAGGCATATACGGCACTTTTTGTAGACTATCAGATGATTATGGAAGAACTTTGTGAGATGCAAGTCAGCTACGATCAGGTAATCGGTTATGATACGCAGATTAGTAAGTTGCAGGAAGAATATAACCGCTATTACAGTCTGAAAGCGTCTTTAGGTGATGACTTGAAAGAGGGATTGATCAGCAAAGAAGAGTTCGATGATTTTCGGGAAAGTTACGGAAGAAAATGTGAAGAACTGGAGCAGATGATCGAGAATCAGAAAAAATTGGTAAAGCAAATGTTTGAGGGTGGAGTGTCTGCAACTGTTCAGTTGGAGGACTGGAAGAAATCACTGGAAATCAAAGAACTGGATCGCACATTGTTGGCACTGACCGTAGATAAAATCTATATTTATGAAAACAAACAGATCAAAATTCATATCCGTTATCAGGATATGATTGAGAAAATGAAAGTCATAAGACGGTTTTATGCGGAACACCGGACAGAGTGCAGGAAAGAGGTGGAATAAATGGCAAGGACAGCAAAAAGATATAAGAAAAACACAGAGAAGAAAGTTCTTGGGATTCCGGTATGTATGGCTGCAATTTATGTCAGATTATCCGTAGACAGTGATGAAAAAAAGTCAGAATCTATTGAAACACAGGTTACGCTGATAAAAGAGTTCATTCAGAAGCACAATGAAAATCCGAACAGAGAGTATGAAATTGCTGTATATAACATTTATTCTGATCTGGGAAAAACCGGAACAAATTTTGTTGAGGTAAGATAACGATACCTTTTTTGCAGAGGGTGTTATCTTACCTCTTTTTGATGTATGTTAGATAGCATAACTCTTTACGTCGGCTCCTATCTGTCTGAAATAGGAGATACTTTCAGTAGGCTTGTCGCCTGTATCAACTCTGCCGACAAAGCTATAAAAGATTTCGATTTTGCGGGTGTTCGTTTCCTTATCCAGTTCGTGAATAAGAATACGGTCAATAAATTCATGGACGTTTTCGTAGGTCAGTTCTTCAATCGCTGTGTATCTGCGTACCAGTGCGACAAACCTTTTTACGTCCGCGCTGCGCTCGGTGGCGTTGTCGATTTCCTGTGACAGCTCCGCAATCCTCCGGGTCAGCGTCTTTTTTTCTTCATCATAGCCGGAAGTCAGAAAAGCAAATTGTTCATCTGAAAGTTTCCCTAAAGCGTTGTCCTCGTAGAGCTTGCGGAATAAGATGTTCAGCTCGTTAATACGGTTCTGCGCCTTGTCAAGTTCTTTCCGCTGCTGTGTCAGCGTCTTTTGTACTGCCTTTGCGCTGCACTCGTTGGCGGTTTCGATAAACTCCTGTTCATGCTCTTTCACATAAGACGTTACTCGCTGCAAGTCTGCAAGGACAAGTTCTTTCAATACGCTTTTGCGGATATAATGCGTAGTGCAGAGCATATCATTTCTTGCCCGGTTGCGGTAGTTGCCGCAAGTGTAGGCGTGTTTCCGTTCAAGCGTCCCGGCTCCGCGTACTGCATACATTTTGTAGCCGCAGTCCCCACAAAAGAGCAGCCCGGAAAACAGGTCAATTTCATCAACCTTTGTCGGGCGTTGCCGGGTGGCAATCCGCTTCTGTGCAAGTTCAAAGGTTTCTTCATCAATCAAAGGTTCGTGAGTGTTGGGGAAGAAATACCTTTTTTCCTCCGGGTTCTTTTTCGTCTTTTTCGACTTATAAGATACCTTGTAGGTTTTCCCGGTTATGGTATGCCCTAAATACTCTTTCCTTGTCAGAATGTCGTACAGTGTCTTATCCGGCCAGTTGTACCATGCGTTGAGCTGTGGGCGGGGGTGGCGTTTGCTCCCTGTCCTGCGGTAGCGCAGTTCCCCGACGGTCAATATCTCATTGTCCCGCAGCCAGTTCTGGATTTCACACATACGGTCGCCCCGTACATACATTGCAAAAATCTGTTTTACGACGTGTGCCGTTTCCGGGTCGGGTATCAGATGATTGCGGTTATCCGGGTCGATAAGGTAGCCGTAAGGAGCTTCGCCGTTGACGCGCTCGCCTTTCTGTGCCTTTGCCTGTTTGACAGCCCGGATTTTCTTTGAGGTGTCGCGGGCGTAAAACTCGTTGAACCAGTTCCGCAGAGGGGTAAACTCGTTATCTTCCCTCGCTGTGTCTACACCGTCGTTAATGGCAATGTAGCGCACTTCGTATTCGGGGAAAACAATCTCTATCAGTTCGCCGGTTTTCAGATAATTACGTCCCAGACGGGAAAGGTCTTTTGTTATGACGGTCGCCACGTTCCCGGCTTCAACCTCATGCAGCATGGCTTGAAGCCCCTCACGCTCAAAGCTCACGCCGGAAAATCCGTCGTCTACAAAAAAGCGTGTGTTGAAAAAGTGGTGTTCGTCAGCATACTTTTGTAAAATCAGTTTTTGGTTCTGTATGCTTTCGCTTTCCCCGGCTTGCATATCTTCCTGGCTCAATCTGCAATATAAAGCGGTAATCTTGTCTGTCTGTAACATTTTGTCCTCCTTTCCGACGACAGACAAGCATGGTATTTGTACTGTCTATATTATACCACATACCGCTGCCTGTGTCATGTATAAAATGTGAAGAAACGCCCTATTTCCGGGCGTTTGCGGGGTTCAGCTCCATGTCCTTGCGAATGAGCTTCTTTATCTTTTTATCCAGTGTGTCCGTTGCGCGTTCACTTGCGGACGAACATACAAGGTAAGTAACTTTTCCGATTTTATGCTCCGTTGTGGTAACGGGCGTCTGGTTTTGCGTCAAAGAAAATCCCCCTTTCTTTCGCAAACATATAATACAGTCTATGAATAGCAGCAAGTCCACTATTCAAGAAAACAAAGGCTTTAATCGGACGGTTATTAGCATAACCTCATGGGAATTTCACCCCGGCATGGTTCTCATGCAGCCCTACCCATTGCCTGCGACGCTCTTAACGCTCGGACTGTGGCTGTAAGGAAGTATCATTGTATATTTTGCGTGTCGTCGCCCGCAAGCCGCTACACTTGCTTTCCGGCGCGGTGTTGGTCGCTCGGCTGTCCGGGCGGGGATAACCTCACCCGGATAGCGTCATGGCGCACCCACCGTATGGCTCGGCGCAAAAGGAACGTATCCGATTTGCCCTATGCTGCGCCGCCGTTATCTTGCGCCGCTTTCTTTGTCAAGGTTCAGAATGGCTTTGCTGCCGCGTCAGCAGCGGAACGGAAAAGGGGGAGAGAGAAAGCGTCCCGCCGCTGCGGTTTATTCCTCTGCCTTAAAGGTGAGGACAGCCATCATCAGTTTTGCTTGCAGCCGTTCCCGAATGTCGTGGTCTACGCCAAAATAGACGTTCCCGCGCTCGTCGTACAGCTTCCGCATGGAGAGGCGGGCTATGTAGCCGCTGAAATGCTGCAAGACAATCTTCATAGCGTCCGGGTCGCCCTTTGTCGCTGCCAAAATGACAGGATAGGGAACAAGGGCTTTTTCCGGGTAGCCGGGTTCGTTACCATTCGTCCCATTCATCAGCATTTTCCTCCAGATATTTTTTTAGCAGCTCAAAAGAGCTTGTCCGCCTGTACTGTATCGTGCTTCTCGACGTATCGAACAGCTCCGCAATCTCGGTGTCGTTCATTCCCTCGAAATAGTACAGGAGTACGGCTTTGCGCTTTTCTTCCGGCAAAGTACGGATTGCTTCAAGAAGCAGCTTCGGCGTGATTTTCTTCCCGGCTCTTTCAAAGGCGATTTCCCCTTTGAAATATTCATCAAAGGTATGAAGCTGCCGCGCTTCTTCTAAGGTCAAGTCGGAAAAGGTAATCTCCCTTGCCTTATGCCTGTGCAGCTCTTTGTGAGCGTCACACGCTTCATTGTGCAGTACCGTATTACAAAACTTCTGGAAAGCGCACTGTTTTATAAACTCCCTGCGATTAGGTTCCACATTCTCACCCCCTTTCTCGTTGGAAAGTTGGTGGTGCTTCCCCCTTTTCGCGGGGCAATACTGCCTTTTGAAAAAAACGCCGAAGATTTTCGGATTTTTTTCAAAAAATTTTTTGAGCAGCAAAATACGCCTGTCCGAAAAGCCCGGACAGACGTATAGGTATTGTAAGCGGTATTCAGATGATTAGACAGTTCATATTGATAGACGTAGTTTTCCCCGGCGGTGGTCGGGCTTTTTTTGATGTGTCAATGACCGTCGGATTTTGTCGATATGGTATGTGCTTCATGGCGGCTACCTCCTTTTAGCCGCCGCTTTTAACAGTGATACCGCGTCATTTCATTAGAAGATAAAAAGAAACGGCGGCTTTGGTTTTTCAAAGCTGCTGCGGAAATCAAAGAACGACAAGCAACAGTTCTGATTTTGCTCCAATATGGTTATTGGGGGCACAAATTAAATCAAAAAAGAGCCGATAACAGCAGTATTTCAAACTGCATATTATCGGCTCTGCGTCTGTGCGTCTGGCTCTTTTAATTAAATTATTTTTGTTGTTTTTTGGCTTTATTATATGTATTAGCTAACTGTCCACAAGCTGCTTTAATCTCTCTACCATGAGAAACTCTCATGGTAACTTCAAGTCCTGTTTGCTCTAATTGATGTTTGAACGCAACCATTTCTTGTTTTTGTGGTGCTCTAATTTTTGAATTACTCGTCGGGTTGTATTGCAGCACGTTAATCATAACATTTTTGCCCTTAAACCATTTTGCAAGTTGCCTTATATCTGAGGAACGGTCATTTATACCTGGTAAAAGCAAATACGCAAATACCACTTTTCGATTATGCCTTTGTGAATAGGACAATGCTTGCTTAACAACATCTTCAATAGCGTACATGTGCATATGAGGAATGATGCAGTTTCTCGCAGCCTGTGTTGCTGCATGTAAAGATATTGTCAACTGAATTTTTAGATGTTCTTCGCGCAATTTTTTTAATTGATTAACTGGACCAACTGTTGATACGGTAATGCCGTCGGTTGGAAAGTTAAGTCCATTTCTATCTCGAAGAATATGGATTGCTGCAATCAAGTTGTCGTAATTGAATAAAGGTTCTCCCATTCCCATAAAAACGATACGATTTACTTTTTGACGTATCAATATGACCTGTTGCACAATTTCAGATGGTGTTAGATTACGAACGAAACCATTGCGTCCGGACTCACAAAAAATACAGCCAACAGAACAACCAACTTGCGTACTTACGCAAACAGTCCCACCATCTCGCCGTTTAATAAAAACCGTTTCGATATACCTGTTGTCTTTCAATTCATAAACATACTTTTCAGTATCGCTACTTTTATAGACTTTTTTTGTTGATATTGATAGATTTTTTTTGTGAAATGGCTGTTTATACAATTCCGCATATAAGGCTCTTGCTTTATCCTCTCCAATTACTTCCGACATTTCTTTGTAAGTAAATCCGTATGGGTCATTCAATATTTCCGTAAGTGTACTTTTAGGTAAGTGTTTCATTTAATATCCTTCCTTTTGTTTTTCAGAGTTTTTGATTATGATTTCTAATTTTTCAACATCAATGATATGTGTTAATTTACATTTAGGGCAGAAAAGAGGAAAATTTCTTAATACCGTATTATAAAATACTTGAACCCTCGTCTTTCCGTTACAAATTGGACATTTTATCCAATATTTTTCAAGCATAATATTTCTCCTTTTGTGCAAAAAAATACAGGTCAATTCTCAACATGAGCATTGACCTGCATTTATACATATAACACTACAACAAAATTAAGGCATAGTTTTTATACTATGTCTATACATCGTTAGTTTTGTTGTATAGCATACGCAAAATAAGCATGACAAAAAAGCCCATATTGAAAATGGGAAAAATCTTTTTTGATTTCAATGCTTATCGAATACGCATGCTATGTAACATAAACATTTCCCCCTTTTAATAATACTATACAAAAAAAGCGGCTAATTGTCAACATATACATATGAATTATTTTGGCTAACTGATTGAATTGTGTAGACATATCCAAGAAGAAAGGGGAACAGTAAAATGTAACAGGGTGAATAACTATGGCAAAAAGACCAGTACCGAAATACGATTTCAAGGCTTTTGGGGCAGCGATAAAGGCGGCGCGGACAGGGCGCAAGGAGAGCCGCAAGAAAGTGAGCGACGAAATGTTTATCTCGCCGCGCTACCTTGCGAACATTGAGAACAAGGGGCAGCACCCAAGTTTACAGATTTTCTTTGAGCTTATGCTCCGCTACAATATATCCGTAGACCAGTTTCTTTTGGAAACGCCGCCAGAGAAGAACACGCAGCGGCGGCAGCTTGACGCGCTTCTTGACGGTATGAGCGATACAGGCATACGGATTGTGAGCGCAACGGCAAAGGAGATAGCGGAAGTCGAAACAGAGGGCAGATAAGAAGTGTCCGTCAGAATTGAATAAGGTTTAGAGAGCGTTGTAATCTTTTTTTGAGGATTGCAGCGTTTTTCTTTTGCGGAAGTTTGGCAAAACCGGGCATAGCTCCGTAGTAAGGCATAAGGGATAAAAACATTCGTAGCAAGCATAGGAAGCGGGTACCCACTTCCGTATTTTCCCCTCCCGCGCTGCGGCGCGTCGGTTGAAAATTGCTTGTTGGGAAGTGTCCCAAACCCTCGGAACGGAAAGGAAAGGAGCGAATACATGAACGGACGCAAAAGAACGGTGCAAATCAAATTCAGAGTGACGGAAGCGGAACGGGATTTAATACTGGAAAAAATGAAGCTCGTACCCACCCGGAACATGGCGGCATATCTGCGGAAGATTGCCATTGACGGGTATATCATTCAGATAGACCATGCCGATATAAAGGCAATGACCGCAGAGATACAGAAAATCGGTGTCAACGTCAACCAGATAGCACGCCGCGTAAACGCGACGGGGAACGCATACCAAGAGGACATAGAGGAAATAAAGGGGGTGCTTGCGGAGATATGGCGGTTACAAAGATTAAGCCTATTAAAAGCACTCTAAGCAAAGCCCTTGACTATATCGAAAACCCGGACAAGACGGACGGAAAAATGCTTGTGTCCTCTTTCGGCTGCTCCTATGAAACGGCAGATATTGAATTTGAATATACCTTGTCCCAAGCACTCCAAAAGGGGAACAATTTAGCCTTTCATCTGATACAGTCCTTTGAGCCGGGGGAAGTCGATTATCAGAAAGCCCATGAAATCGGAAAGCAGCTTGCCGACGCGGTAACAAAGGGGCAGCATGAATATGTACTCACGACGCACATTGACAAAGGACACGTCCACAATCACATTATTTTCTGCGCCGTAAATTTCGTAGACCACCGCAAATATAATTCCAACAAAAGGAGCTATTACGGCATACGGAACATGAGCGACAAGCTGTGTCGGGAAAATGGCTTGTCCGTCGTCGTTCCCGGCAAGGGCAGCAAGGGAAAGAGCTATGCGGAGTACCAGGCAGAAAAGACGGGTACAAGTTGGAAAGGCAAGCTAAAGATTGCCGTTGACGCGCTTATCCCCCAAGTTTCCAGTTTTGAGGAATTGTTGCAGCGGTTACAGGCGGCGGGCTATGAGATAAAGCCGGGGAAATATGTGTCATGCCGCGCCCCCGGACAGGAACGCTTCACCCGTCTTAAAACCCTCGGCGCGGATTATACAGAGGAAGCCATAAGGGAACGGATAGCGGGCAGACGGGCAAAGGCGGCGAAAGCCCCCAGAGAGCAGCGCGGCGTTTCGCTGCTTATCGACATTGAGAACAGTATCAAGGCGGCGCAGAGTAAGGGCTATGAACAGTGGGCGAAAATCCACAATCTGAAACAGGCAGCAAAGACCATGAATTTCTTGACGGAACATAAGATTGAACAGTACGCGGATTTAGTCAGCCGGATTGAAGAAATGGCAGCGGAAAGCGGACAGGCGGCAGACGCATTGAAGGACGCGGAAAAGCGGCTTGCGGACATGGCGGTGCTTATCAAGAATGTTTCCACCTACCAAAAGACAAAGCCCGTCTATGACGCATACCGCAAGGCAAGGAACAGGGAGAAGTACCGCGCCGGACAGGAACAGGCGATTATCCTACATGAAGCCGCCGCAAGGTCGCTGAAAGCGGCGGGCATTGCAAAGCTCCCGAACCTTGCCGCGCTGCAATCGGAATATGAAGCCCTCCAAGCGCAGAAAGAAGCCCTTTATGCCGACTATGGGAAGCTGAAAAAGAAAGTCCGGGAATACGATATTATCAAGCAGAACATTGACAGCATTTTACAGGCAGACAGGCAGCCGGAACGGGAAAAGGGAACAGAGCGCGGATAAGGATAGCAAAATCCCCGCCGCTGTGCTATGATAGGGCTATCAAAAAGCAGAGGAGCGTTGAGCATGGAAAACCAGAAAATGCCGGAATATGAAACCATACGCGCCGCCGTTGCCGGGGAAAAATGGGCGGTGGAGAAAGTCGTGGAGTGCTACAAGGACGAAATCGACAGGCTATCGACGGTAGCGGTCAGACAGCCGGACGGAAGCACGAAACAGGAAATCAACGAAGATATGCGCCAGTCCATCACAAAGAAGCTGATAGAAGCCCTCCCGCAGTTCCCGCTTGAAGAAATGGAAAAGGGAAATGTCAGATAGGCAAAAAAAGAACAGGGCGCGGAAGCCAGTATATGACTTCCGCGCCCTGTCTTTTTATGGGTGCTGTTTTCGTGAATGTTACGCAGTAGAACGCCATTTTTGGGGGTAAAGGTATAAAGTATCGCCTATCCGATTTTCACGCCCGGAAAGCCCTGTAAATCAAGGGATTTTCCGCGCCTACTGCGTAACAGGGGCGCGTCTTTTCCTCATGCGCTCGGCGGCTTGTCTGCGGGTGATACGTTTCCGGCAGACGGGGCAGTATTTGACACTGTTAGAGGTTGACGCAAAGAACGCGCCGCACTCGGTACATTTCTTCTTATCCCCTGTCTGGTAAAGCTCCGCATAAAGCAGCCTGTCGGCGGGAAGCACCGCAACCCGGAACCACTTGCAGAGAAGCGAATAGGAAATGAGCTGCGGACATACGCACTCGTCCCCGTCGTCCAGTAAGATACAGTTCCCGTTATCATAATTGCAGCACGTCCGGCGCACAAGGGCGTTGACTTTCCGGCTCTGGGGCGGCGTCAGCCGCTTAACCCCGTTCATACTTCATCAGCGGCGTAAATGGGAAGCTCTGCAAATTCCGCTTCGGTCAAAGCGTCCACTTTGGAAAGGGTGCGCTTTGCAAGCTCCCGCATATCCGCGTCCATGTAGGGCAGCGCGGCGTTGACATTCTCAATCAAAGCCCGCTTGCCGCCCTCGTTGTAAATGCTCAAAAGGTTTGTTTCTTCAACAGTCAGTCTAATCATGCTCATACCTCCATATCGTGATTTTTTGTTTTTGCCGCCGCCTTTTTCGGGGCGGTCTTTGCCTTGTCTGCTTTAAGCTGCGCCCGGATAGAGGGGCGGGGCTTCCTTATCTCCCTGTCCCGGTTCTCCCCCTTGTCAATCAGCGCATACGTCCCATGTCTGCCCTCGATTTTGGAAAAGGAAAGGGTCTTGTAGGGCAGCATGGAGAAAAGGCGGTCAGTGTCCTTTGTGGCTGCAAGCCGCATGAACGCCGGGGAAAGCTCTGCCATGAAATGGGTCTTGTTCGGGCTGTTCGGCTCGTAATGCCGCTTCATTTCCCGCACAATGCGCCGCGCTTCCGTTTCAATCAGCCCGTCCCGCAAAGCGGCAATATGCGCCTTGAAATCCCCCGGCGAAAGCTGCTCCCGGCTGCGCCGTTCTTCCTGTAAGAGCGATTGCAGCGCGTCCGGGTCGTTGGGTACGGCTTCAAAGCGTTCAAATTTCCCAAGCTGCGGGTCTGGGGTTCCGTCAAAATATCTCCCGGCTTCCTGTACCCTTTCCCCATGCTCATAAATCAGCTTCACCGTATCGGCGGGCAGCTCCTTTTCCTTGACGCGCTCATAATGTTTAGAGTAGTCCAGTTCGTACAGATTGCCCTTGATTTTCCCGCGCTCCTTTCCCGTCAGCTCGATTGCATAGGCAAGAACGCGGTCGCTTGTCTGCTCCATGTAGAAACGCCATGTGTTGTGGGGCGCGGTGTCTTTGAGGAAAACGTCGCGCTCCCGGAAACAGTGCGTCCCGGACGGGCGGCAGAACCACAAAAGTGTTTTGTCCTCCCTGTGGGGGCTTGCCGCCGCCTTTGCGATAATCTCTTTGTCAATGTCTAAGTCGCTCTGGTAAAAGCCTGTGTTCTGCTTCATAATCGCTTCAAGGGAAGCAAACAAATCCATGTTTTCAAATTTGCTCTGTTCCGGCATGGGTCAGCTCCTTTCCAAGTCCTGTGACTTCTGCTTTGCGTTTTTCTTCTGTGCCTTTTCCTTGTCGGCTCTAAGCTGCGCCCGGATAGAGGGTTTCTTTTCCGGCTTCGCTCCCTTGCCGCGCTCCTTGTCGGCTTTGACAGCGTTAGCCAGGTCAACAAGGGAAATCTGCTCGCCCGCCTTTACCTTTGCTTCCAGTTCGTCAACGGTGGGGGTGTTGTTGATGATACCGTCAATCATGTTCCCGTTCTGCTCTGTGGTCTGCTCGGCGGTTTTCAAGGGATTGTCCCGCTGCGCCTGTTCTGCGGCAACGGCAAACGCCCGCGTCCCATTCCCCATAATCAGATACTTTCCGTCGTCCGACTGGTGGTGAAAGCCATATCCGGCGGCTTCTATCTGCTCCCGGCTCATGGCGGTCACATGGAAAGTCCCCCTCGGCGTCTTGACAGTTTCGCCCGTTTCCAAGTCGTCCGGGGTAAGCTGCTTTTGCTCCTGTAAAAACTCCGGCACTTCCCGAAAACCTACACTGTCAACGAAATGCGCCGCGTCCTGTCCGTCCTGATGAAGCACTACCACGTCGGAAACGGAAAGGCTGTGTCCCTTAA
>NZ_JBWJVQ010000131.1:0-18101 GCF_056339875.1 Blautia sp. ZXY-1-C6 | reverse complement strand
CACCTGCGTCAGGCGCAACTTGTCGGTAATGATATCTTCATGGAGTACATCCTGTGTATCAATATACAGCTCCTGCTGTTTAGAATGTACAGATTCCTGTATAATTGTATTTAAGTCATGCAAGATATCCGGCAGGTGTACAACTGTATATTCAATCCGTACGGAACCGTTCTCGATTCTGCTCATATCCAGCACATCATTGATTAGGCTGAGCAGATGCTGACCGGATATATGGATTTTTTTCAGATAATCCAGAACAAGCTCCTTATTGTCAATATGTGTTGTCGCAAGCGCAGTAAATCCAATGACCGCATTCATCGGCGTGCGGATATCATGAGACATATTATTCAGAAACACAGTCTTCGCCCTGTTCGCATGTTCTGCAGCCGCAAGTGCATTTCTCAGATTCCTATCCTGCGCAATCTCACGTTCTTTTTCTTCTGTCGCATCACGGATTGCAACCAGAACTGTACACAATTTCCCATCTTTATCATATCCCTGTGGCACAATGATCATTGTCATCCATCTTTCATCCACTGTCCGAGCTGTAAAACTCAGCGTTTCACGTTCTTCCAGACGTTTTGCCACCGTACTTATATCGACAAATTCCCAGTATGCCTTCTGAAATGGCTCTGCAATCACCTGCCTTATAAGTTCTTCCTGATGCGCTTTGAAAAGCATATCCCCTTTCTGATCTGGCTTCATATTTCCTGAAGATTTCAGGATTTCGATTTCCTCTGTTTTTAGATTCACAAGAGAAATAGAGGCATATGCATGCCCCAGTGCATTGATCACCCGAAGTCTTTTCTGGTCCTGAAGGATACTTCTCTTTTCTGTTCTGCTCCTGTTCACCCGATAAAGTAAGAAAAGGAGCAGTGCAAGCAGCACATAAATCACACATATAATATTTCGTGTGATGTACACCTGACTTTCCGGGAAAAAGATATATGCATCGTAGTCTTTGATCTTCTCCCGACGTCCGAACCAGTTTCCTGTCTCTGAACGAAGATGGACAATTCCATTCTCATCTACCTCAAATTTATTTTTATACTGACTTTTTGCTTCTTCTATAGAGCGGGCAGTCAGCTCCTGTCTGTTTGTACTGACAACCTTATCATCATCACAGATCACAACACTTCCATTCATCTCAAAAGGAAAGTCAGAAAATAACGATGCCATCGTCAGATCTCCGTTAAGCTCATTTACTTCCTCCTTCTGCGCATATGTGATCAGGATACCTGCTGCATCCTGTCTTGCCACTGCCGCAAAATCATAGATCTTTCCTTTATTTCTCAGACGAGTGGTATAAGTCTTTTCCGGATGCTCTGCAATATCACGTACATAATCACTTTTGATCAGCTTCTGCCACAGCGACATAGTATCTCCATCTTTTGCACTCTGTTCTGTCACCTTCAGATTCTGATCCAGTACAAGGATTCCTGTCAGGCGCTGTTCCCTGGCATATTCGTCTAGCATTTCTGTACTGAGATTTCCTTCCTGTTCTATGACTCTGCTTAATTCTGTTGTTTTGTCCAAAAGACGTACCAGGCTTTTCACCTGATCATTGGTGTTATAAATCTCATAACTTTCAATTCGGTTTTTTACAAAATCAAAGGTCTCATCCAGAGTACTGTTCAGCTTGCTATTATCTCTCGCTGTCAGCAGAAGAAAAGTCAGTATTCCGGAAAAAATCAGAATAAACACAAGCAAACACGCATTTCTGTCGACCCTCTTTTTCTTCTGTTTCTGCGGTATCTGCCTTCTTATCTGTCTGCTCATTTACTTTCTCCTCCCGGCAGAGTTTCGTCCGCATCCAATCCGTATTTTGTAACTATTTTTTCTGTAATCCCTTCGCTTTGCATCTCTGTAAGCGTTTCTGTAAGCTTTTCTGCCAATTCTTCGTGAGTTCCTTTTTTGAAAGCAATTCCAAGTTCTGATTTATAAGGACTTTCCTCCAGCATACGGTAAACGCCCTTGCCATCCTGTATCAGACTGCCAAGCATTGCCTCATGTCCCGCAATCGCATCTGCATAATTTTTTCTAAGTGCAGCATAAAGCTCATTCGACGAAGAAAAACAGTTCACCTGTTCTGCATGCGGAAGATCTGATTTTATATTATGAAGAAAGAGATCTTCTGCTTTTGTAGTCGCCTGAACTGCAATCCTCTTCCCTTTCAGATCCTGAAGTGTCCGGATTTCACTCTCGGCTCTTACAACCACCATCTGACGACTGTACATATACGGTCCTGCCCACTGATATTTGTTTTCTCTTTCATTCATGGAATAGCAGCTCCACAGACAGTCTATTGTTCCATCTGACAAAAGTTTCTCTTTATCTTCCCAGACAACCTTCTCAAATTCAGGCTGATAACCCAGCCTCTGAAAGGCTTCCTCTGCAAGTTCCACATCAATACCTTTATACTCGCCATCACTCGTCTGATAGCTGTAAGGTTCAAAATAATCTATTCCGATAACAATCTCCGGCAATTCACTGTCCGATGTTTTCTCTTTCTTTATTCCACATCCTCCCGGTATAAGGCTGCCTGCCAGAAGAAGTGCTGCAATACAAATTCTTTTTCTGCGGGTATGGGAGTCATTCTTTCGATTTTTTCTCATATCCAGTTCCTTTCCATTTATTACTGTTTCATAACCTGCGTGTCAGTGACCTTGTTTTCCCAATTAAAACAGAGGGCTTATCCAATTCGGGTAAACATCAAAACGGTGCAAAAAAAGTCCCACGTAAAAAACTTTTACAGGAACTTTTTTCATAATCATCTCAGTTTTTTGACTGATCTTCCTATAAATCTATCAACAAAACTTCTGATACAGATTATACATTTCATATACTTTCATGTCTACAATTATTTACTGCTCTGAAATATAAAACACACGTTACTGTTCACAGTAACGTAGCCAAAATTCATTCCAGATTGCCTGCGGCAATGGAATTTTGAATAGGACCTGCTGATTGCGGGAATACTTTTTTATTTCCAGTCAGAAGCAAGGCATACAGGTACCGGATCCTGAATTTCCATTCTGTCAGGTTCTACCAGGCAGTCATAGGCCAAAATATGCACTCCTGCCTTTTTTGCCTCCTGCAGGGTTTCTCCAAATTCCCGATGAGTCTCCCAGTTGGGCTCAAACCTGTCAACTCCCTTCATCTGGATCACCAGAAGCAGATAAGCTTCGTATCCTTCCTGCATACAATGGATCAGCTCCTTCAGATGTTTCACACCTCTTTCTGTCGGTGCATCGGGGAAGCGTGCTATATTATCCGACTCCAGAGTGACACCTTTTACTTCTATAAAAGCCTTGCGTTTCTCTGAACAGACATAAAGATCAAATCTGGAATTTCCATAGGTCTTCTCCGGCGTTACCTGAACTTTTTCCGGAAAAAGATGTCCTGCCTTTACCCACTCCAGTGCTGCTTTATTGGGAATCTGAGAATCCATATTAATCAGGCCCCTGCCCTTTTTATTTACGCAGATTAGATCATAGGCTGTCTTTCTCGCCGGATTGCTACTCTTTTCCAGAAAAACCTGTGTACCCGGGACCAGAAGCTCCCTGCACCTGCCTGTATTCTTTACATGAACCGTTTCCACCTGCCCATTGATCTCCACATGTGCAATAAACCGATTAGGACGATCTATGAAACGGCCCTCTGTGATATGTTCGTACTTCATTTTTTCTGCTCCTCTTTACGCATTGTATACATACCATAACATGTTTTCCTCATACCTACAACATTTTCATTTTGGAAAACTATTCTCCAAACAAAGTGCCCCCGAGGATGTCAAGTCATTGCTACAAAAAATATGCGGCTCTTTTGCCACCAAAATGGCTTAAAACCGCATATTTCTGTATAGAGGACGTTATATAATTGTCACAAAGTAGGTGGGGAGGATGTAACGTCATTGCTACATCTTTTCTATCCTAATGCGTCAATATTTATTCCTACTTTCGCAAATAAAAATTGTAGCAACACATGCATTTGCGTATCTGGATTATCATAATATCTGTTTTCTTTTGGCGTTTTATTTGCCTCTTTACCCTGATTATCCTCTGATATTTTTTTACCCCTTTGAATTGCATTCTTTATATCAGATAATCCGATTTGATTGACTATTTCCGTTACCCTTTTTTCTTTTTTTATGTTTGCATCTGCTGCTAACCCAAAAACTTGTCGTAATTTATCAGCATATGCATCCTGATTTTGTACTATATCAAAATAGTCTTCTTTATGAAGAATCAGCCATAAATCAAAACAATAATTTGTATATCCTAATTCAATCTTATTTTCTATTGCCAAATCTATTGCTTCTTCATACTTATCCTTTTTTCCGTCATAATCAAAAACAGATACTTTGTTTTCCTTACCAATAGATTTCTGAATAGTTCGTTCTACCACACACTTAGGATTTCCGCCATATGGTTCCGCATAATCAAATACTAAATCATGCGTTCTTTCTTCAACGCAATTCACTAATTCTGCTACTTTATCAAAATATATTCTTTCCTGGTTTTTTCCCTCACATCCTACAATGCAGAGGAATTGTGGTCTTCGTATTTTATTGTTCTTTGGACGATTCAAGATTATTCGCCTCTCTTTCCAATATGTGCTTAAATGCAATTTCCAAATCCATATGTGGCAATGCTCCATATTTTCCATTCAAATAATTTTTTAATATTCTTTCTTCTGGACGTAATTTGTAATCTGCTAAAGAATATATTCGCTCACCATATCATTCCTTCGCTTTTCAACCATTACAATTTGATCATGTCTAAGCAATTCACCGTCTAAATATATTGGATTATGCGTATTGAAAATTAACTGAGCATTATTTTTATTGATATCTTTATTGTTAAAAATTCTTATCAGCGATACAACAATTTCAAAATGCAATGAAGCATCCATTTCATCCAAAACAATGACCCCGCCATTATCTAAAACATCTATAAACGGTTGTAACAATCTAATCAAATGGATAGTTCCTCTCGATTCCATCAGCTCTGAATCTACAATCATGGATATTGCATATTTTTTTTGTGGTTGCTCATCTTTTCTTAATGGTACTTGATACATTGAACACATAGATAATTCATCATTATCTGTTTCTGCCATAAATCCAATTTTTTGATTTCCAAACTCAGCTATATTCATAACTTCTTTAACTGAGGCACTTTCGAAAATATTTCTACGAATATCTTTATCTGGTTTTTTATTAAATATCGTCTTTAAGTCTTTTTGTCTAAAATTCATGTCATTTGCATTCATAATAACATTAAATTTTTCAAACCATAAATTAAAATCCTCAAAATATTTTTTATCAAACAAATTGCTAATTGCACCTGCTACAACTAACTTTTGTTTATCCAATGTCTGGTTCAATTTGTGAATCAAGCGTTCAGAAAAATCCGCATCATCCTTATTAATATAACCTTTTTTTACTAATTTCTTTACATCCACATAAATTTGATTTTCATCATCTCGTGAAAAGAACAAGTCATCATTAACATAAAGAACCTCTTCTTCAATTTTATATACATCAATATCCGTAAACTTAATTCCGTATCTATAAATATTATTTTGAGTGGAAAATGTAATTTCTAAAGAAACCGGATCATACCAACTTGTATCTCTAATAAAAGATAACATACTTTTATAAGATTCCAGCTCTTTGCAATTTAAGGTTCCTTTCATAACCATTTTTTTTAATATATCCATTGCCAACACAATGTTGGATTTTCCACATGCATTTGCTCCATAAATGACAGTCATTGGTAATACTCTTAACTTATTACCATTTACACTTTTATCTATCACATAATCATTATGCGTTTTCTGTTTACTTGAAAGCATTGTAAAAAAAGTCTCATCTTTAAATGACCTAAAGTTTTCCATTTTAAAGTTTAACAACATTTTTTTTGCATCTCCTTTCCATTTCTTTATATAATTATACATCATTATTGCTTTTTATCAACAATTTTATTGTTATTATATGCTAATTTGTTGCTATTTATACTCCACCTCCACTCTCCCGTCATCATACACATATATTCCCTGCACATATTCTTCCAGCATCTCTCGTGTCAGATTCTCATAGCCTAAATACTTCAACATTTGCTCCACCGGAACATTCTTTTTCATCAGGATTTCTTTCTCGTCGTTTATCAACTCATCCAGTTCCTGTACACGTTTCTGCAGTCGTTCTCTTTCTTCTTCCAACTGCTTCTTGGCTTCCATAAACTGATTCTGGTTCATCTGTCCCTCGTGATACTTCTCATAGTTCTGGCGGTTCTGGATTTTTATTTGTTCTTGACACTTTTCACAATCTGCACTTTCCGTCTTATAGGCTTCTATACTTTCCTCATGCTGTTTTCTCATGGATTGCTGCATCTGTTCTTGGCTGATATTCTGACGTAAGTAAGCCTTTATTTCTGCCAGCACGATATGCTCCAGCATTTTGTTATCCGCTTTCCCGGCAAAACATCCTGTATCTTCTTTTCCTTTACTGTAAGCACAGCTATAAAGAATATGACTATGAATCGGACTGCTTGAAGTCAGGCTTCTGCAACAATTCCCGCATTTTACATAGCCACCTAATAGTGTTGTTTCCCTGTCAAATTTGCTTTTCTTGGTGTATCTGATCTGAAGGGACTGTGCTTTTTCAAAAACTTCTTTTGATACAATCGGCTCGTGATGATTTTCCATCACTTTCCACTGATTTCTCGGTACCGGTACTTCTTTCCCAGTTCCGGGATCTGGAATCTTTGTCTTTCCATAGACCATACAGCCTATATAAGTCTTATCATCTACAATCTTCCGTATCATATCACTCGTCCACTGCAATCCTCTTGATGAAGCTTTCTTACTGCCTGATTTCTGTCGTCTGCTCATAGACTGCAAGGGAGTCAATACACCCTCTTCATTGAATAACTTACAAATCTCCATCTTGGAATATCGCTGATTGGTCAGTTCAAATACTCTGCGGATCACTTCTGCTTCGTCCTCTACAATCACCAGTTCTCTCTTATTTTCAGGATTGATTCGATACCCATAAGGTGCAGAGCCACAGCAATATTCACCTTTTCCTCGTCGGGTGCTGACTGCTGCCTTTACCTTTACAGACTGGTCTTTCACATAAAAGTCTGCGATCAGTCCTTTAAACTGTACTTCGATGTCTGAATTCTTTCCTTTATAATCTTTAGAATCATATCGATCTGAGATAGAAATGAAGCGTACTCCAAGAAATGGAAAAATCTGCTCTAGATAAGTTCCCATCTCAATATAGTTTCTGGCAAAACGGGAAAAATCTTTTACCACAATACACTGAACTTTATTCTCTCTGGCAAGTTCCAGAACCTGCTTAATTGCCGGGCGCTCCATACTGGAACCAGAATATCCGTCATCGTAAAACTCCTGAAATGGCATAGCAGCAAGCTCCGGAATATGGGAAATATAATCTTTTACCAGTTTTCTCTGATTGATAATGCTGTTACTTTCTCCCTCTGAATCATCTTCCATGGAAAGACGGTAATATCCAATAATCAGTTTCTGATCACTCATGTTCTACCGCCCCCTTAAACCCGAAGTTGATTTCCAGTCTGCCATCACCATACAGATACATACTTTCAATCAAGCCCTCTGCAAGTTCCGCATTGATTCTGGTTGTCCCATCCAGTTCCAACAGACTTCGTAAAAATCTGGCTTCTTCTTTCTGCTGTTTTTCCAGCTTTCGTATGGTCTGCTCCAGAGACTTCTTTCTCTCTTCACAAAACTCTTTCCAGTTATTACGGTCATCTTTCATTTCTATATAGGCTTCTTTGGAAAGTTCACCCTCTTTATATTTCATAAATGCCTGTGCCAGTTTTTCTGAACGTCTTTCCATATCTGCATCCAGTTTTCTGATCTCAGTTTGAATCTCATTGATTTTGGAAAGAAATACCGCACTGCTTATAACAGACATATCCTTTTTCCGCAATCCAGATAACTGAAACTGTCTGGTCAGCTCCGAACGGACAATTTTCTGCAGCTTCTCCTCGGAAATAGATTTGTGACTACATTTTCTTTCATCCCGATACCAGGCAGCATTGCAAAAGTAATACACATTGCCTCTGTATCTACGTGTACACATTTTCCGCTTACAATCACCACAATAGAATACATTGTAAAATGCTCTTTCATCATCTTCCCACCCTGCAGTAGTTTTTGTTGCTTTCTGTTGTGCTGCTTTTAGCCTGACCTGTGCTTTTTCAAACAATTCTCTGCTAATAATTGGCTCATGGGCATTTGGCGTAATAATCCACTGGCTCTCGTCCAATATGTCACACCATTTTTCACCTCTTTGAAATCTGGATTCATATTTTCTCTGAACCAGATCGCCATAATAATTATTCCGGTTCAGCACTGCACGTATCGAAGAATTTCCCCACTGATGAAGGTTCTCTCCGTCCTGACAGTACACATGATGATATTGGTTATAATCTGAAATCCGATGTACCCTATCCTCAAACAGCCTGTCAATAATGCCCTGTATGCCATCTCCCGAAGCATATTCTTCAAAAATCCTGCGGACAATCTTTGCAGCTTCCGGTTCCACCATCAACTTATAAATTCCATTTTATCTTTTCCACACAATATCCATATGGAGCTGTAGATCCCACATACTCACCGTTTTTTTGTGCAATACGTTTCGCTGCCCGTTCTTTTGCGGAAATGTCTTTCGCATAAGCATCATTCACCAGATTCTTGATATTCATGGATAATTCCTGATTCTTGGCATCCGGTGCAAATGAATCATAGTTGTCACATACAGAAATAAACCGCACTTTCATAAAAGGAAGAATCTTTTCCAGATAGTTGCCAGTTTCGATATAATTTCTTCCAAATCGTGAGAAATCCTTTACCAGAATACAGTTTATTTTACCTTCCCTGACATCATTCATCATCCGTTCAAATCCCGGTCTGTCAAAAGCTGACGTTAGATAACGATACTTTTGAAAACACTGGAAAATCAAGGTTTTTCGAGCGACGGACAAGCAGGGTATTGTACTAAAAACTGAATACGACGCAGAAGCGGCGTTTCTTACTCTCTACATGGGAGAACAGGAACGCCGCTTTTTTCATGCCCTTTGTTACGCAGTAGGGGCAGAAAAAGCCTTGCTACAAGCGGTTTTCCGGGCGCGTATCTGGCGCGGAAAGGGATTTATACCTTATCCCCCGAAACCGCGCTTCTACTGCGTAACAAATCCAAAGCAAAGGAGCTATGAACTATGGCAGTTTTCAGAGTGGAACGAAACAAGGGCTATACCGTAATGAGCAACCACCACCTACGCAACAAGGAGCTTTCCCTAAAGGCAAAGGGGCTGTTGTCGCAAATGCTGTCACTCCCCGAAGATTGGGACTACACCTTGAAAGGCTTATCCCTTATCAACCGGGAGAAGATAGACGCTATCCGCGAAGCCATTAAGGAACTTGAACGCGCCGGGTATATCGTCCGTTCAAGGGAGCGCGACGAGAAAGGACGCTTGCGGGGCGCGGACTATGTGATATTCGAGCAGCCGCAGCCGCCTACGCCGGATTTACCTACATTGGAAAATCCAACATTGGATAATCCAATGCAGGAAAAACCAACATTGGAAAAACCTACGTTGGAAAATCCAACGCAATTAAATAAAGATATACAAAGAACTGACTTACCAAAAAAAGAAAAATCAAATACAGATTTATCAAGTACCCATTCCATTCCTATCCTTTCCCCTAACCCCTCTCCTTGCAGAGAAGCGGCTGCGCCGCCGGAACGGAAAGGAACGGAAGCGGCAGCACAGAGCGCAGTTGATATATACCGGGAAATCATCAAGGACAATATCGACTACCACATTCTCAAACAGGACATGAAGTTTGACAGTGACAGGCTGGACGAGATTGTAGACCTCATGCTTGAAACCGTATGCACCGCCAGAAAGCGGGTACGGATTGCGGGGGACGACTACCCGGCAGAGCTTGTGAAGTCAAAGTTTATGAAACTAGACGGCGAGCATATCCGCTTTGTGCTTGACTGTATGCGGGAGAACACAACCAAAATCCGCAACATCAAGCAATATCTGAAAGCCGCCCTTTTCAACGCCCCGTCCACAATCGGCAACTACTACACTTCCCTTGTCGCCCATGACATGGCAAGCGGCGCACTGTCACCGAAAAAGCCGCAGTACGGCGACCCGGACTATTATTCATGCAATGAGGGCGAAAGCCTGTAACCACCCACAACCACAAAAGGAGGATTTTATTATGGCACAGAAAATGACAGGAGCATTGGTATTTGACGAGCGCACCGACCGTTACGACATCCGCTTTGACTTAAACAGCTACTACGGGGGCTTGCATTGCGGCGAGTGCTTTGACGTATTCGTGCGGGGCAAGTGGAAGCCGACCCGGATTGAGTACGGCGACAACTGGTATCTTGTGGGTATCAGAGCCGAGGACTTGAACGGGCTGCGGGTGCGTATCTGACCGCCGCCCCATAAAGAAACGCGAAAGGAGGACGCGACAAATTGCAGGACGAAGTAAACGAAAAGACCATAGCCCTTTACATCAAGACCGGGAAGCTGACCGCGCAGACGCTCCAAAAGGCAATGAAAGCCATACTGTCAAAGGGCAAAAAGCAGCTTGCAAAACCGCCACAGGGCAAGCAGAGCTTAAAGCAGCTTATGAAGCAGAACGCGGGCGTTTCCAACATTGAGATTACCGAGGGCAATATCAAAGCCTTTGAGAGTACGGCGAAAAAGTACGGTATCGACTTTGCGCTGAAAAAGGACGCGACGGAAAGCCCGCCCCGCTATCTGGTTTTCTTCAAGGGGCGGGACGCGGACGTACTGACCGCAGCCTTTAAGGAATTTTCCGCAAAAAAGCTGACACAGGAGAAAAAGCCCTCAATCCGAAAGCTGCTCTCTACCCTCAAAGAAGCTGCACAGGGCAGAAACGCGGAACGGGCAAAGGTCAAGAACAAGGACAGGGAGGTATCGCTATGAAGCCGGAAATCAAGAAGCTGCTTATCCTAAATCTCCCGTATCTGCTCTTTGTCTGGCTCTTTGATAAAGTGGGCGCGGCTGTCCGGCTCTCCCCCGGCGCGGACGCAAGCGCAAAGCTGCTACATCTTGGGGACGGTTTTACCGCCGCCTTTTCCAGTATCGCGCCGAGCTTCCACCCGGCAGACTTAGCTTTAGGCATTGCGGGGGCGGTCATTGTCCGGCTGATTATCTACACCAAAGGCAAGAACGCGAAGAAATACCGCCGCGGGACAGAATACGGTTCGGCGCGTTGGGGCGGGGCTGACGACATAAAGCCGTACACCGACCCGGTATTTGAGAACAATATCCCCTTAACGCAGACGGAACGGCTCACCATGAACAGCCGCCCGAAGCAGCCGAAATACGCAAGAAACAAAAATATCCTTGTAATCGGCGGTTCCGGCAGCGGCAAGACCCGGTTCTTTGTGAAACCGTCGCTCATGCAATGTACGTCAAAGGATTTTCCAACGTCGTATATCGTCACTGACCCGAAAGGAACACTGATTTTGGAAACCGGGAAAATGTTACAGCGGTACAAATACCGTATCAAAGTGCTAAATACGATTAACTTCAAAAAATCCATGAAATACAATCCCTTTGCCTATCTGCGGAGCGAAAAGGACATTTTGAAGTTAGTCAATACCATTATCGCCAACACCAAAGGCGACGGGGAAAAATCCGGCGAGGATTTCTGGGTGAAAGCGGAAAAGCTCTACTACACCGCGCTAATCGGCTACATCTGGTATGAAGCCCCGGAGGACGAGAAGAACTTCACGACGCTGCTTGAGATGATAAATGCGTCGGAAGCCCGCGAGGACGACGAGGATTTCCAGAACCCGGTTGACCTCATGTTTGAACGTCTGGAAGAAAAAGACCCGGAACATTTTGCAGTCAAGCAGTACAAAAAATACAAACTTGCGGCGGGCAAGACCGCAAAAAGCATACTTATCTCATGCGGCGCGAGGTTAGCCCCATTCGACATTAAGGAGCTGCGGGAGCTTATGGAAACCGACGAAATGGAGCTTGACACCATAGGCGACAGAAAGACCGCCCTTTTCGTCATCATCAGCGACACCGACGACACTTTTAACTTTGTCGTTTCAATCCTTTACACACAGCTATTCAACTTGCTTTGTGACAAGGCAGATGATGAATACGGCGGGCGGCTTCCCGTCCATGTTAGGTGCTTACTTGATGAATTTGCGAATATCGGGCAGATACCAAAGTTTGAAAAGCTCATTGCAACGATACGGAGCCGGGAAATATCCGCGTCAATCATCTTGCAGAGCCAGTCACAGCTAAAAGCCATTTACAAAGACAACGCCGATACCATAGTCGGCAACTGCGACACCACGCTTTTCTTGGGCGGCAAGGAGAAAACCACCCTTAAAGAAATATCGGAAATTTTAGGAAAAGAAACGATAGACAGCTTTAACACGTCCGAAACAAGGGGGCGGGAGCTTTCGCATGGGCTGAACTATCAGAAATTGGGAAAGCAGCTTATGACGGAAGATGAAATTGCAGTCATGGACGGAGGGAAATGTATCTTGCAGCTACGCGGGGTGCGCCCGTTCTTTTCGGACAAATTCGACATAACGAAGCACCCGAAATACAAGTACCTGTCCGACGCAGACCCGAAGAACGCCTTTGACATGGAAAAGCACCTTAAACGCCGCCCCGCCATTGTCAAGCCCGACGAGGTTTTTGACTATTACGAGCTTGACGCGGCAGACTTACAGGAGGACGCAGACCATGAGGAAACGTAGCGCAGAGGAAAAACAAAAGCAGCTTGAACGGTTTTTAATGAATGTTGCGGAAGCCGCCGACGCTGCATTATGGGAGTATTGGCGGGAAAAGGAAGCGGAACACCGCCGTTTTGCAACGGAGTATGTCACGCGCCGGGGGCTTATCCCGCAACAGTGACAGCATGGCAGACCGCCGGGGGACAGGGGAAGCTACACTTCCCCTACGCTGCCTTGCGGCAGCTACCCCTTTGTGAACTTGCGGGAAGCGAACACCTTGCTACGCAAGCTATTCACTTCCCGCAAGTCTGAAAAAAACGTCCGGCAGCACAGCGGAACACAGAAAGGAGCGATTGAAGCAATCACATCTATCCATACCGGCTACATGATACGCGCCCCCACTTTCCGGCGCAGTACACAGCGGCAGGAGCCGCACCCCTTACAACTGAATACCGCCGCGCCGCAGAACTTACGCAGCGCGGGGACAGCCGCCTTTACCAGAGGGCGGTTTTTTTGTGCGGCGGCGACCATACGCTGACCGCCTTTTGTCCGCTTGCCGGACAGCCGCAGACGCGGCAGAAAGGATATATTTATGGCATTTTTCAATAGCGCAGTAGACGTTTTGCAGACCCTTGTTGTAGCACTTGGAGCCGGGCTTGGTATCTGGGGCGTAATCAATCTGATGGAGGGCTACGGCAATGACAATCCGGGCGCAAATGCTCATGTACAGTAAAGAAGCAAACAACCGAAAACAAGAGATAGACCGCCAGCACCACACTATTCCGAACCAAAGAGCAAACGACAAGCACCATGGAAATGTGTATAACTTGCTATTCCGTTATGGAAAAGTCCGTTCACAGAACATGGAAAAGCTAAAGAGCAGCTTTCCCACATTCTGCAAACGGACTTTCCCACAACTCCATAAGATAGCAAGTTATGCACATTACGCACAGTGCCGACTGCTGCGGAAGCCCTCTCATTTCATTATCTATTCAAGAAAATAAATTATGAATTTTTTCTTAACACTACTGCGGTAGTGTTGACAACCGATTAAGAAAGGTGTAATGTGTAATCAAGCAGAAACTACTGCGGTCTTGTGGAAAGGAGGAAACAAATGGATATTAAACTTTTCGATTCAGAATTGAAAGTAATGTGTGTGCTTTGGAACGAGGGCGACACCACTGCAAAACACATATCCGACGTTCTGAAAAAAGAAATTGGCTGGAACATGAATACTACCTACACACTGATAAAAAGGTGTATCAAAAAAGGGGCGATTGAACGTTCCGAGCCTAATTTCATGTGCCATGCCCTTATTCCCAAAGAAGAAGTACAGGAAGCGGAAACAAAAGAATTGGTTGACAAGATTTATGACGGTTCAGTTGACAAACTGTTTGCAGCCCTGTTAGGCAGAAAAAAGCTTTCCGCTGAACAGATTCAGAAGCTCAAGCAGATTGTGGAAGATTTGGAATGAGGTGGTGTAAATGAATTTACTGCAAATGAGCTTTTCGGGGGCTGCTTTCATTACTGCGGTAGTGATTATCCGTGCGGTGGCAATCAATAAACTGCCGAAAAAGACTTTTCTTGTTTTATGGGAATTGGTGATATTAAGACTGCTTATCCCGTTTTCGATTCCGTCAATGTTTAGTGTTTATACGTTGGTAACTCATAGCATATCTTCTACAACATTGCCGGAAGCTGGAACAGATTACAACATTCCCACTATGCAAGGGCTGTTTGTTACGACACAGGGAGCAGAACAGCCGCCAGAGAATATTTTATCATCTGTTTCCATGTGGTTTATTGTATGGTGTGCAGGAATAATACTTATCGCATTGTTTTTTGTAATATCCTATTTGCGTTGTCTGATTGAATTTCGGACAGCTTTACCCGTCCACAACCATTATGTAGAAAAGTGGCTGGCGGAACGCCCATTGAAACGTCCAATTTTGGTAAAGCAATCTGATAGGATTTCCGCCCCATTAACTTATGGCATTTTCCGTCCTGTTATTTTGGTGCCGAAAAAAATGGACTGGAAAAATGAAAAACAACTGCAATATGTCCTCTCACATGAATATGTGCATATTTATCGCTATGATACTGTAACAAAGCTGATTGCGACACTTGCCCTTTGTATTCATTGGTTCAACCCCTTTGTGTGGGTGATGTATATTCTTTTTAACCGTGATATAGAACTGGCTTGTGATGAAAGCGTCATACGACAATTTGGAGAAAAATCAAAATCTGCCTATTCGCTAATGCTTATCAACATGGAAGCAACGAAAAGTGGGCTATTGCCATTTTGTAACAGCTTTAGTAAAAATGCTATCGAAGAAAGGATAACTGCTATTATGAAAACAAAAAAAACAACTATTTTTTCGCTGGTACTGGCGTGTCTGATTGTTGTCGGGGTAGCTACAGCATTTGCAACTTCCGCCCAAGCTAATAATAATCCAATTTTTGAAGAACAGGAGTACAAACCAATACATGCTTCCGAGAATGCTTCAGATTACGATACGGCGGCAGAACTGCCCGGCGGTAATATTGACTATGGGATATATGAAGAATATGGATTGATTTATGATAAGAATAGCAAGTGCTACACTTACAAGGGAAATGTTGTCCGATTTTTTAATGACCCAGTGGGCGGCGCAAGTTTTACCAATTTCTTTACGGGAACAGTAGATATTGAAGCGGAACGGGATACAAACGATAAACTTATTGGTATTCGGGAATGCACAAAAGAAGTTTATGACAGGCATACAGAAAAGTATGAAAATTCAGGACTTAAATCAATGCCCGCTGGCACTTCTACAGAAAATGGAGATATGATTAGAAATCATGAATCTTACAGCATGGAATCTGGAGATAAGACAGAAAACATGAATACGCTCCAAGATTATGAATCCTATGGCATAGTTTATCACCCAAAAGATGGGTATTGGTACTACAACGACCAGATAATTGGTATATTCATTGATACTAAAAAACCCATCATCTATTTTAATAACAGTGGCAGTATATATCTTTCCATTGCTGAAAATAGTGAAAATGGAGTTATGGAGATTAAGGAAATTTCCGAAGCGGAAGCACAAAAACTTTTACGGGATAATAATTCGGGCAATTCTGCTTCATTCACAGTAGAAACCTTGAAATAACAAGTGTCTTATAAACCATACGCCGTATTATGTGGGAGAAAGGGGGAACTATTTATGCCTTGCACAGAAGCATATAAGGAGCATATCGAGTACACCTTTGATGCCTTTTGCAGAGTTGTCATACACTATGCAGCTATCAACGCATGGCGTGACAGGGATAAGCGGCGGCAAAGGGAAATATCTTTTGAATACCTTACAGAAGAAAAGTTTTATCCATTCTGTACGTCAGACACCTATTTCATAGACCCCTACAAGCAATACCCGGTTATGATGTGTGGTCAGAGGGTTATCCTCACAAACGGGAATCTTGCAGCCGCTTTGTCCTCTCTGCCGGAGAAAAAGAGGGAAATCATCTACCTTTACTTTTTGGGGCATTACACACAGCAGGAAATCGGGGAAATGTACGGACGCTGCCGGAGTACGACCGGGTATCAAATCCGCAGGACTTTACAGCTCCTGCATAAATGCTCATGTGTGATAAAGTAACACAACTAAAATAAAGAAAGACAGCCCACTATTCCGTAAAATAATGGAGTAATAGAGAAAACGTTTTTTCTATGCTAAAATAGGCATATAAAGTAGAATGACAATCAAGATATACAAGAAAGCACTTAAACTCCACCGTTTGTCATGTAATTGTATAGCTTACTTGCTAGAGTGCAAATGAGTATTTTGATAAGATTTATACACAAAATCAAAAGGAGGAACACATATGGAGTTCGCAGAAAAACTTATAGCACTACGCAAAAGTAGAGAATTAACACAGGAACAACTGGCTGAGCAGATTAATGTTTCAAGACAGTCTATTTCAAAATGGGAAAGTGGGCAGGTCATACCCGAAGTAGAAAAGATTGTTGAACTAAGCAAAGTATTCGATGTTACCGTGGATTATCTGTTAAAACCATCAGAGATAGATGAATTATCGGTTAAAACAGAAATTCTGGAACAACAACAGAAACAGATGTTAGTTAGGGAACAGAAACGCACTCAAATTTCCAAAAATATTATGTATTCGATTGGAATTTATTTGATTTTTTTTGCAGTCTATTTCATTGGGCATTTCTATTTTGAAATATGGAATGCTTCTGTAATTCTTGCAGAATTACTCATTGCAACCGCGATTGTAGTTTTTGTTTGGGTAAGGAGTTTTTCCGACAAATCATAAAGAGATAGAATTTGTAGCAAAACCAGCAGAGCCAGTCAACGGTAAGATGAACGGGCTGCGCCCGCCGTTGACAGCCCCGCCCGTCTTTGCTGTTCGGCAATCAAGAGGGCGACAGCTTAAAAGGCTGCCGCCCTCTGTCACTATTCAGAAAGGGGGTATTTTCCATGACCGAACACGAAAAATATCAAGAGCATATCCGGCACACTCACAATGCCTTTTGTATGATTGTTATTCGCCACGCTGCCATAGACGCAGCACAGAGTATACGAAGCCGCCGAGGCAAGGAAATCTCCCTTGACTACCTCATGGACGAAAAGCATTATCCGTTCAGTACAACAGATGAATACTTTGCAGAAGTGCCGACAAGCATGGAATATCCATTTACGGCTTGCGGTCAAACTGTCCTGTTGAAAAGTCCGCACCTTGCCGCAGCCCTGTCCTCTCTATCGGAAATGGAACAGGAAATCATTTATCTGTACTACTTTGAGCGTATGACCCATAAGGAAATCGGCAAGCGGTACGGACGGACACACAGCACCACTGGGAGGCACATACAGATAATTTTACAGAGATTGCAGGCAGAGTTGGAGGGCTTACACCATGAGCCAGCTACTTCCCTATGAAACAATAGTAAAGGCAAGCGAGGGTGACCCGGAAGCCGTTGCAGCCGTGCTATCCCACTATGCTGGATATATCCGAGCCTGTTCCAAAATGGACGGTCATATCAATGTGGAAATGCAGGAGCATATCATTCAAAAACTGATAGAAAGCCTGTTCAAATTCCGCTTTGACCGTGACAACTGAATAACCCACCGCCCATCACAGCGGCATACAAGCAGTAAGTCTGAAAAGATTTGCTGCTTTTTTTACGCCCTTTTTCAAAAAATCTTTCCGTTCCATTTGGCAAAAGTGCCTGTTCCGGTGTAGTAGGGATTAAGGGGAGATTTACGAAAAATGCAGCCGTGTCTTT
>NZ_JBWJVQ010000130.1:0-8777 GCF_056339875.1 Blautia sp. ZXY-1-C6 | reverse complement strand
CCATAATAAGGAGCGAAAAAATTTTCTGTGCTTTCTCTTTCTTTCCTTCACCCATGATTTTAGCAATCAACGCACTTCCACCAGTTCCAAACATAAATCCCATAACTCCGGTGATCATCAGAAATGGCATGATAAAATTTACCGCTGCAAATGATGTCTTTCCAACGAAATTTGATACAAAAAATCCATCAACTACACCATAGATGGATGTAAAGATCATCATAAGAATTGACGGTATTGTAAAACGGATCAGTCGTCTGTAACCGAAATGATCCGAAAGCTGTATTGTCTGTTCCATTTTCCTATTTTCCTTTCTGTTGTTAAGTCCCATAATCTTATAGATGATTTTATAACAATTTTCTTTAAATCTTTCCTCTGCTTATTTGACAGATTCCAGTAGTTCTTCCACTTTCTATAAAGATTCGATTTCATTCTTTAAATCTGCATGATATCTTTCAGTCAGCTTAAGATACAGGTTAATTTCTTCCTCCGTCCAATTGCTTAGCGCTTTACATTCAGCCTCAAATAGTCGTGCAGCTGTCTTGGAAGTATATGTTTTTCCTTTTTCAGTAAGATATACCATCTTCGATTTTCCATTACATTTTTCCAGATATACCGTTTCTTCATTTTCCAGTTTTCGAATTGCTGAATTGACTGTTTGTTTGCTGATTCCCGATAATTTGTAAATATCATAGAGCAGACATTTCCCGTCATTCGTGTGAAGCATATAAAGAACAAACAGAACGCAGTCCGATACTCCCAGCTTTAATGCCGCCTGATGATACAAGGAATCAATTTCTTCGTTCAGGCAGTTTATTTGATTAACTTTATCTTGAATTATCTCTGACATTTTTATTTTCCTTTCATAGTATGATTTCATACCAAAGTATAATAGTATGAAATCATACTATTGTCAATAGAGTGGCAGGCAAATATTCTGGTAAAAAATTTCAGGGAGTGTACAACTTACTTAAAGTTGTATACTCCCTGTTTTTTAATATTAGTATAGTTGCAGATTCTCTGCATTTAATAATTTTCTATATATACTTCAGAATTTGATACCTTATCGTAGCCAAAATTTATTTGCAAAGCTCCTCAGCCATAGCCTCAATCTCTGCCTCATTTGCTTCGCTGAGTGAGGACATGATCTTTACATTGTTCTCGAGCCATGTAATGTTTTTGCTCTTTTCGAACATTCCCTGCATTACTCTTGCTGCTGCCGGAGCCCAGCTTCCGTTTTCAATGAGACCGATGGTACGGTTCTGGTAGCTGCGTTCTGTCAGGTTTTCGATGTAAGTACGCATGAATGGGAAAATATCTCCGTTGTATGTAATTGTGGCAAGTACCAGTTTGCCGTAACGGAAAGCATCTTCCACTGCTTTTGCCATGTCATCTCTTGCAAGGTCAAATACAGTTACTTTCGGGCAACCTTTTTCTTCCAGTTTCTGTGCCAGAAGTTCTACTGCTTTCTTTGTGTTTCCGTAAACAGATGTATAGGCGATCACAACACCTTCGCTCTCTACTTTGTAGGAGGACCAGATATCATATTTCTCAAGGTAATGTCCCAAGTTCTCTGTGAGGATTGGACCATGAAGAGGACAGATTGTCTGGATATCCAGAGTTGCGGCAGCTTTCAGAAGCTTCTGAACCTGTGCACCGTATTTTCCAACGATTCCGATATAGTAACGGCGAGCTTCGCAGTCCCAGTCTTCTTCTACGTCAAGTGCTCCGAATTTACCGAAACCGTCTGCTGAGAACAGAACCTTATCAGTACTGTCATATGTAACCATAACCTCCGGCCAGTGAACCATTGGTGCAAATACGAAAGTCAGCACATGTTTTCCAAGTGTCAGGCTGTCACCATTTGCAACTACCAGCTTCTTTCCGTCCAGATTCAGGTTTCTGAAGAAATTTCCCATCATAGTGAAGGTCTTGGTATTTGCAACTACAGTTGTGTCAGGATATGCTTTCATGAAGTTCTCGATATTTGCGGCATGATCCGGCTCCATATGCTGTACTACCAGATAATCCGGTTTCGCACCGTCCAAGACTTTGGCTACATTTTCAAGCCATTCGTCTTTGAAATTAGCATCTACGGTATCCATAACTGCAATCTTCTCATCCATGATCACATATGAGTTATAGGACATACCGTTTGGCACTACATACTGACCTTCAAACAGATCTACCTGATGATCATTTACACCTACATAATAAATATCATTTCCGATTTTCATGATAACATGTTCCTCCTTAGCAATATCCAAGCCGGTAAAATCCGGTTAAAAATTCCATTTTTTCTTTTCTGAACCTATTATATCCACATTCATATCGTTCGTCAAGTCTCATACCTGCTTATAAAGTCAATTTCTCATCTATTTTATATAAAAATCTGGAAATACTTGAATATGTCGAATTGTACGAATAACACTGAAAAAGACGGCAGAATCATGAGATCCTGCCATCTTTCATTTCGAATACGGTATCAACGATATTCATAGTAGATTTTCTGTGTGATACAAGTACTACTGTCTTTTTCTCTGCGGCTTCCCTCAGGGATTTCAGGATGATTCCTTCATTCAGGGAATCCAGATTTGAGGTTGGCTCATCCATAAGGATCAGCGGACTGTCGTGCAAGAATGCTCTCGCAATTCCGATTCTCTGTTTTTCCCCGCCGGATAAGGTATCACCCAATTCGCCAACTTCTGTGTCGTAGCCTTTCGGAAGTTTCATGATGAAGTCATGGATGGAAGCTTTCTTTGCTGCTTCGATGATTGCCTCTCTGGAAGCTCCCGGGCTGCCAACTGCAATGTTATTGGCAATGGAATCGTGGAACAGATGAGTTTCCTGTGTCACGTAGCTTTCCATGTCTCGCAAATGTCTGGTTGGGATTTTTCTCACATCTTCGCCGTCTACAAATACACTTCCCTCGTTTACATCCCAGAAACGCATGAGCAGTTTCAGAAGTGTAGACTTGCCGGAACCGCTGGCCCCGTGGATACCGGTGATCTTGCCTGGTTCCAGTTTCAGGGAATAATCATCCAAGATTGTTTCATTTTCGTAAGCAAAGGTAACATGCTGTGCTTCTGCACCTGAGAATGCATTTACGCTGTTCTTTGCTCTGCCTGTTAAAATACCTCTCAAAATATATTTTTCTTTTTCCGGACTATTCTTTTGATTTCTTATATCCACATTCCCGGAGATTTCTTCCACCATCGGTGTTTCTTCCAATAAAGACAGAACTCTCTCTCCGCTTGCCAGTGTCTGATTCAGATTGTTGGACAGACTGGACAGTGCCACCACCGGTCCGAAAGAACCCATCATTGCAATGGTACAGGTCAGGATTCCCTCGAATCCGATCTCTCCTTTTCCGTAAAGCCATACAGTCAGTGCCAGCATTCCAAAGGATGCCAGCAGAATCACCAGATTTGTAAATGATCTCTGAGTGCCTCACCCTTTTTTAACTTTTGTTCTAACTCTAAAACTTCTGTTCTGCACAATTCTATTGCATCATTACAGGTTTCCACATCATCACCATCTATCTCTATGCTATCGTCACCAGGATATCTGGTTGAAAAATAGAAACCATCTATCATTCTCATATGTGTCTGCGTATTTTTTGAAAACTCTGCTCCCATATTTGCTTTTAGAAATTTCATCAGTCTGTTCAGACTATGTGTACGCAAAATATTTTCAAAATCTTTCTGTTGCATAGCATCATCCGGTTTATAGTATTCTGAGATCAGATGCTTCATATATTTTTCGCATATTCCCTGCGCCATGGCACCCATCATATTTGCAACTATCCCCGCATCATAAGAGGCTTTAAAATATTGAAAATCATTTTCTGCAAAATCAAAATAACTGTTCAAGGCCATATCTGAATTCCTTCCTTTCGCACATTTGTATAATACAGCATTTTGTTCCTTTTCCAGTCATCGCCAACTACAATTTTCAGATCCGTTTCTGCATCATCCAATTCCTCAGAGGATACTTCTGATTTTAGAAGATAAAGATATTTTTTAAGTTCCGGCCGGGAGCGGAATGACTCTGACAGTTCCAGAAACAGATCAACATCACTGCTATATTTCTCTTCTCCCCGTGCACAACTGCCATACAGATATATTGTCTTAATATAAGGCCTTATGCATGATGACTGAATAGTTCGTAAAGCATACTCCGCTGCATCTCTCTGCCGTTTTGATCTGATACATGTCAGCATTTTCTATCCCTCCGTTTTCTCTGTATATTATTTCCAGATTGTACTTACATTTTTTGCTTCAGGATTTCTTTGTAAAAAAATTATAACATTCCTTATCTTCTATGTCTATCTTCCATTTATTTGGTGAAAAATTAGAGTGTATTATTGTTACTTTCTTTTATTTTCCTTCAAAGATCTGAGCGATCGGTGAATCTGCAGACAGTATCACTGTTTTGTCCTCACCTTTCATAGATGTCTTCAGCGCATCCAGGCTTCTCACAAATGAATAAAACTCACTTCTGTCCTCTTCTCCATAAGCCTGCGCAAGAATTTTCATATATTCCTGCTCCCCTTCCGCCCCCAGGATCTCTGCCTGTTTTTTTGCATCAGAAATCTGAATTGCTACTTCTTTGTCGGTTTTATTTCGAATCACCTTTGCTTCAGAGTTTCCCTCTGCCTTGTAAGTCGCTGCAATATTATCTCGTTCAGAAATCATTCGTTCATATACAGCTTCCTTATTATCATCCGGCAAATCCAGCTGCTTGGTTTCAAATTTGAGGAGTTCGATTCCATACTGATCCATGTTTGTTCCTATTGCCTCCATGACCATATCAGACAGTTCTCCGTCACGACTTGTGATCACCTGATCCTGTGACATACTGCTGATTGCATTTTTAGTGGCATTATACACAGCAGTATTAATTCGGCTTTCACCACTTTCCACAGAAGAGTTTAATGTCTGTGCAAATTTAAGCGGGTCGCTGATTTTCCAGAGAACATAGCTGTCGCTGATCATCGTTTTCTTATCTTTTGTAATTACATCAGATGCTGCCAGATCATACAGCAGTGTTTCCTTTGGCAATGACTGTGTACTCTCTATAAACGGAATCTTAAAACTGATTCCCGATGAGCTGATCACCCTGTCAACCTTGCCAAACTGACGGATCAGCTTGTATTCATTTTGCTGAGTTACTGTTACCGACGCTCCGACAGCTATAACCACTGCAGACACACCAATTAATATTCCAATTTTCTTACCTTTCATAAATTAGTCCTCTCCAAAATTATATCTCTATCCTTCGTATTTCATTTACCAAAACACTTTTTATATGAAATATTTTCTGTCATTTCTTTATTCGTTCTCAGAATCATTTAAATCTTGTGTGTCCTGAGCAGGATCCGTGTTCAGTGTCTCTGCCGGATTCTCTGAACTGTTCCCTGTAAAAGAATCTAGCGGCAGAACCTTCTGCACTCCATCTCCATTATCAATCACAATCTTCATTCCCGGCAGCACATCTTCCATTGCCTCATAGAACATACGCTTCTTTGTGATCTCCGGATTCTTAACATACTCCTCATACATGGCATTAAAACGTGCAACCTCAGCTTCCGCTTCATTAATCCTTACCTGCTTCTGCGCCTCAGCATCCTGAATGATCTGGTCTGCTTCTGCCTCAGCCTCCGGAAGCTTTTCGTTTCTGTATTTATTGGCATTATTCAAAGCAGTTTCTTTTCCCTGCTTGGCAGTTTCTACTGCTTTAAATGCTTTCATAACTTCCTGTGTGGGTGGTTCTGAATCCTGGATTGTGATATTCACAAGCTGAATCCCCAGATCCTGTTCCTCCATCTGCTTCAGGATCATTTCTTTAATCTTACTCTGGATCTCACCTTTTCCGGTGGTAAGCACTTCATCCACATCATAACTTGCGATTACTGTACGGATACAGCTTTGAGAAATATTTTTTAGAATATCTTCCGGTTCCTCTGAATTATAAAGATATTTTACCGGTTCTAAAATTCTGTACTCAACAAAGAAATCTACATCAATAAAGTTATAATCCGAGGTAATCATAATGCCCTCATTCTCAACCACCGAATTATCTCCCATACTATATCCAATAGGAAATCCCTGGATCGTTGTATTTACTTTCTGTACTTTCTGTATAAAAGGAATCTTAAAATGCAGTCCTGTTTCTGCCACTGCCTTCGGCACTCCGAAAGTTGTCAATACTGCCTGTTCCTGCTCCTGGATCTGATAGGTAGCATCTCCTGCAAGCCCTGCAATAATCACCAACCCTGCTGCTCCTATTACAATACGTTTCACATGTTTTCCCGGCTTCTGTAATTTTTTAAAAGGATTTACTTTTTCGTTCACTTTTCTCCTCCGTTTCACCATTTGGCAAGATTAAATTTTTTGCTTCTAAAAATTTCTGAAGAAAAGAAAAAGACTTTCATTTCAGACATAAGATGAGCTCTTCTCTTAATATCTAAAACAAAAGTCTTGCCGATTATATCATAATGCGGGCATTCTTAATCTGCCGTTCTGACGCATTTATGTACCATTTATAGGAAAAACAAGTCCAGTTCTTCATAACGATGGCCGCTACTCCCTTTTCTTTGAGTAGCATCATATCATAACTATTTACAAAATGCAAGAAATATTTTTACGTAATCTCAGTCGCATGTTATACTTAACATACAATGCTGAGTTATGGCTCAGCCCAATACCAGGAGGATTAATTCATGAAAGCATACGAACGCTTATTATCTTATGTAAAAGTATTCACTCCAAGCAGTGAAGAAACCAGTACTTCCCCATCCACACAGTATCAGTTTGACCTTGCCAGACTGCTGGTTCAGGAATTAAAAGAACTGGGTGTGAAAGATGCCGATGTAGATGAACATTGCTATGTCTATGGACATATTCCAGCAACCAGAGGATATGAATCCCGCCAAAAACTGGGCTTTATCGCTCATATGGATACAGTCTCTGATTTCTGCGATCATCCGGTTACTCCGGTTATCACTCCGAATTATGACGGCAAAGACCTTGCACTTGGAACCAGCGGCAGAGTTCTCTCCCCGAAAATGTTCCCTCATCTCTCCACATTAAAAGGCAGAACTCTCATTACTTCCGATGGAACCACCATCCTCGGTGCAGATGACAAAGCCGGAATTGCCGAGATTATGACAATAATTGAACACCTCAATGACAATACTATTCCGCATGGTCCTCTCTGCATTGCATTTACCCCTGACGAAGAAATAGGAATGGGACCAGCCCATTTTAATGTAAAAAAATTCGGAGCGGATTTTGCTTATACACTTGATGGTGATACAGAAGGTGAAATCCAGTATGAAAACTTTAATGCTGCCAGAGCAGTAGTAGAATTTACCGGTGTAAACGTACACCCGGGTTCTTCTAAAAATACAATGGTCAACGCAGCACTTGTTGCCATGGAGTTCAATTCCATGCTCCCTTCCGCTGACACACCAAGAGATACGGAAGACTATGAAGGATTTTTCCATCTCTATTCCATAAAGGGAGATGTCTCACACGCTGCTCTCGAATATATCATTCGTGACCACAATGCAACTATTTTTGATGTCCGTAAGAAAACTATGGAACACATCACTAAAATTTTAAATGAAAAATGGGGAAAAGGAACTGTCTCACTTACCATCACAGAACAGTACCGAAATATGAAAGAAATTATCGACACCTGCATGGAACTAATCGAGCATGCAACTGCAGCATGCAAAGAATGCAATATCTCGCCACTAATCACCCCGATCCGCGGAGGCACAGACGGCGCCCAGTTAAGCTTTATGGGACTCCCATGCCCGAATCTCGGAACAGGAGGGCATGCTTATCATGGACCTTATGAACACATTACTGTTGAAGGAATGGATATTGCTGTAGAGGTAGGATTAAAGATTATCGAATTATGTTATAAATAATTTCGATTACAATATCCCCTTGTTGTTATTTTACCGCTAAATTAATCTTAAATAATTTTGCGATTAACGTAACAACAAGGGGATTTATAAACTCGGAATATTTTTTATATTTTTACATACAAAAAAACCAGCTAGCTAGTTAGCTGGTTTCTACTGTATCTTCAAAACTACATACATGTTGACATTTCCTTGAGATTCATTCTTCCTGCGATTCTTGGTCAAGCCCTCACCCGATTAGTAACAGTCAGCTCCATGCATTGCTGCACTTCCACCTCTGCCCTATCTACCTCGTCGTCTTCAAGGGGGTTTACTTCTTTCGAATGGGATATCTCATCTTAAGGGGGGCTTCACGCTTAGATGCCTTCAGCGTTTATCCCTTCCGGGCTTGGCTACTCGGCCGTAGACTTGGCAGTCTAACCGATGCACCAGCGGCCCGTCCATCCCGGTCCTCTCGTACTAAGGACAGCTCCTCTCAGATATCCTACGCCCACGCCGGATAGGGACCGAACTGTCTCACGACGTTCTGAACCCAGCTCGCGTACCGCTTTAATGGGCGAACAGCCCAACCCTTGGGACCTACTACAGCCCCAGGATGCGATGAGCCGACATCGAGGTGCCAAACCACTCCGTCGATGTGAACTCTTGGGAGTGATAAGCCTGTTATCCCCAGGGTAGCTTTTATCCGTTGAGCGATGGCATTCCCACTTAATACCACCGGATCACTAAGCCCTACTTTCGTACCTGCTCCACCCGTCGGTGTCGCAGTCAAGCTCCCTTCTGCCTTTGCACTCTTCGAATGGTTTCCGTCCATTCTGAGGGAACCTTTGGGCGCCTC
>NZ_JBWJVQ010000129.1:0-40282 GCF_056339875.1 Blautia sp. ZXY-1-C6 | reverse complement strand
AGGAACGATTTTATTATATCATATCAGTCTATTTCTGTATAGCTGTTTCCATTCTCATCAGAGATTTCGCTTTTAGTTTGTTACTGTTCAAAGGTATGTATAAGTCATTGTAAAAAGTGACGAAATTATTTTCTCTATTTTGTGGATAATTATCTTCAGCAGGAAAAACTGTATTTATAGTTTTTTCTGCTGTTCTTTTTCACAAAAGTTATACACCGAATCCTATCCATTCTTTCAGACAGAGGCCTTATATCTACTCATTTCCAATCTTATAATGGAGATTTATCCACAGTCAGATTGCCCAATGGGTCATTTCCGGAAATTCGCTTTTTTCCTGCATTTCTGCTATACTTTTTTCAAGAAAGAGAGGTTGTTTTTATGGAGATTGATTTTATACAGGAACTAAAAAAACGTGATGAACTTCTTGACAGCTATCTCAGGCAGATCGAGATCCAGGAGGAATTCATCCAGAAACAGAAAGAGCTGATCGAATATCTCGAGGATCATATCTCAAAGATCACAGATATCGTCGGCAGTGTTTAGCATGACTGTACCGGAGGAAAACGTATGCCTGATACTTATGATCATATCACTCTCATGTGTCGGCTGAAAGCTGCACAACGCAGAAACAAAGAACTGGAATCTGGTGAAAGATATATCCAGTTAGAAGAACTTCATCAGAAAGAGTACAACGTTTATGAACATAAGATTGAGAAGCTGAAAAAAGAACTTGCAGATGCGTACAAAGAAACGATCCGTGTGCGCAATTACTGGTTTCAGGTACTGGAGGATATGCTCCGGGAGTTTGAAAAGGCACAAAAAAGGTCCGCGCAGGAACTCCGAAAAATGGAGATCCGTGCACTGAATGCAGAAAAACAAAGAGATGATGCACTGGATAAAGCAGCCGTTTTCAGACATCAGTTTTATGAAACGGCATCCAGACTGGAAGAAGAACAGGGCATTTCTGTCCGACCTGACGGGTGGAAAACTGAATATTTCCAAAGGCATGATAAGCAGACTAAACCGGGAGTTTGCTTTAAAAACTGAACCTGAACGCAGGTCTGCCTATGCAGATATGCTGCTTTCCCCTGTTATGCATACAGATTGTACAAATGCCAGGGAAAACGGAAAGAGCTGCCAGGCATATGTCTGTGCAACACCGGACGGAAAAGCCCTGTACTTTGCCCGCGAGAAAAAGGGACACGAAGGAGTAAAGGGTACGGTTACAGAAGACTATCAGGGGATCCTTGTCCATGACCATGATATTACCTTTTATAATTATGGAGCAGATCATCAGGAATGCCTTGCCCATGTACTGCGGTATCTGAAAGCCAGCATAGAGAACGAACCAAACCGTACCTGGAATAAAAAAATGCATGCATTGGTGCAGGAAATGGTCCACTTCCGAAATGGATGCCGGCAGCCACACGGACCAGATCCGGAAATAGTCTCATCCCATATTTTCCTGCGGCACTCATCTTGCTTTTTTTAATCATCTTTATAATAATCAGCTACCTCGATCATGCCACGGATTCCGTTAATAGGAGTTCGGATATCATGACTCATTCGCTGCAGAAATTCTGTTTTTGCATTATTTGCCATGTCAGCCCTCTGAGCTTCTTGCAAAAGTTTCTGCTTATAGGCTTCTTCCTGCATCATCTGAATCTTCAACAATTGCGCATTTGATCTCCTGCGGAAGGCAAATACGGAAGCAACCACAAAGATATACAACAGTAACACGACCAACAGGTTTTTAAAAACAGAAGCAAACGCCATTTGCTCATCTATAAACATATAAACATAATAATCACGCCCCTTAGTCATTCTGCCAATATATCTACATTTTCTGTCTGAAACACGGACCAGTTTGTTAGCTGGTTTCTGTTTTACCTGTTGGATAATATTAATACCTTCAGAGCTCAGTCCAATCAGATTTTCGTCGTTTGAAGCAACCACATTTTTTCCATCTGTTACAACAATCATTCCGCTGGAATATGTATCATAGCCACTAAAAAGGCTCTGGATCGTAAGATTATAGTTTCTGGCATACTCAGCCGTTGTATGATAAAAAGTAATAATTATGCCTTTTTCGTCAGAACGTCCATATGCAGCCAGATCCACCTGTGATCCATCCTCAAGAACGATACTTGCAGCATATGTTTTTCGGGGATAAGCAACTACATCAAGTACTGTTTTCTTTTGAATCTCATTCTGTAAAGCCCGGGAATTAAGATTGTCTGTACTGTATTCACATTTTACCTTTCCGTTTACATCAAGTATAATAATTCCGGTAAGTTTCTGCTCCTCTGCATATGTTTTCAGCTTATCCTTCGTAACTTCATCCTTTGTATACGTCAGATTACGATTAACCTGCTGAGCATTTTCAATTGCACGCATTAAACCTTTTGTTTGGGATGCTTCATTATATCTGTTATAAATATAACATTGTTCTTTCACATATTTCAGAGTCTCGTCCATTTGCCTGGCAACTGCTTTTATATCGGTTTTTACAGAATAAACTATAGTTATCAGAAACAGAAGCAGTCCTATAGTAATAATGATGATTTGAGTCTGCCGTCTGGACAGTTTAGTTATTTTCAATTTTGTCCACCTCCAGATATCCACTGGTTTCGGGAAGATATTTTTTTAGAATTTTCTCTTCACTTCCATCTTTTCTCATTTCTTTAAAGATTTCTGTGAGTTTTTCCGGAAGTCCACTATCCGTGTTTTCAGGAAAAGCTACTCCAATTCCTGTAGTCAGGATAGCTTCGTCCAGGATTCTTATCTTTGCCCCGTAATCTTTTATATACTATTGTACGGAGGTTTCATGAGCTGCTATGGCATCAACATAACCTTTTCCAAGAGAGGTAAAAAGCAGTTTTCGGTTTTCTAAGCTATACACATCTTTTACCAATGGAATAGCAGGATTCATCCTGTTAAGAAAGATATCCTCAGGCTTTGTGGAAGCCTGTACTGCGATTACTTTTCCCGACAGATCACTAAGCTTCTGTATATTACTGTTTTCATTGACTGCAACGATCTGCCGGCTCACCATATATGGACCTGCCCACTTATAATCATTCTCCCGGCCATCCATGGAAAAGCACCCCCATAAACAGTCTATCTCCTTATTTTCCAGATTTTTATCTTTATCATCCCATACGATCTTTGTAAATACCGGCTTATAACCAAGGCGTCCCAGAGATTCATTTGCAATGTCAACATCAATCCCTGCCGGCTCTCCATTTTCATCGGAATAATTGAAAGGTGGAAAATCGTCACTTCCAATGATTATCTCTGATATATTTTCCTGTGAAGATGTTCTTTTCTGTGTTGTAATTGAACATCCTGATATCAGTAATACCCCAAAAGCAAACAAAAACGGTATTACTGCCATGTATTTAGATTTCATGCTATGTACCTCAACAATTTTCTCTGATTTTTTTGGATTTTACGTCATTATAATAACTCTGTTTATACTGAATTTACATAAAAGATATAATACAAAACATGCACAAAATTTTATATTTTTACAAAGAACAGGTGATTTTTCAAGTGAATCATATTATGTAAATTTCACTCAGAGTGGTGCTCCATCACTTTTACTCTGAAACTCCATCTTCATTTTTACTTGTGCCAGTTTTATTTCCAGTACTCCTTCAGAAATGAGCATAAAAAGCGCCATAGGTTTTTTCCAATGCCTATGGCGTGTAAATAATTTTCTACTCTGCGGATACCTTGTTTATGATTGTCTGCCTGAACAGGCATCTATGCCAACAGATTTCTCTATACTTTTGAAATTTTATGATACTCTTTTTTCTCCGGAAAATACAAAATTATACAATAAGTTAAATCGTCTGCGTTAACTTCCATTCGCCCATCCATCTGCTCCATCATAATAGAAATATTCTGCAACCCAATCCCTGTTTTTTGATGTTCAGAATCAAATCTGGTAATACTATTTTGAATACTGATTCCTACTTCTTCATTCCCATAACAAAGCTGTATACATACCTCATTTTCATGTTTTCCATATTTTTCAATATTAGAAATAATATTATTCATAATTCTGCCGATAAAATCTGTATTTATACATACAGATATCTGTCTCCACTCCAACCGATCTGTATTTACTTTAAATCCTTCATATTCCAGTAAAGCACACAGTTCAGAAAGATAATCTCCAAAAGCACACATAATATCTTCTGCAGGTTCCAGTTCTATATGGTGTCGTGAATTTACAAAAAAATATTCAAACATCTGCTCCGACAAATCTCTGATCTGAAGTACACGATCAAAGGCTTTATTTATATATTCCTGAGTAACCGCACCTTCTTTTTGCTGCTTTTTTAGAATCTCAAGATATGCCATCAAACCAGTCAGAGGAGTACGCAGATCATGTGACATTCCTAACACCAGCTTCTCCTGTGCACTCTTCAGGTCATACTCTATCTGCTCTTTTTTCACCAATGTTTGTCTCATATGTTCCAGTCCACTGGCTAACTGTGCAATTTCATCTGTTCCCTGAACAGTTACATTCCCCTGCAAATTTCCTCTGCTGATTATACTTACCTCTTTCATAAGGCATTGTATATATTTTACATTCTCATACATTCCGGATACAACAATTCCAATACACGCCGCGACTCCAAGTACAACAGAAAAGACCATCAATATGTTAAAATATTTATCCGCTGTTCCTTCATATATATATACATCTGCCGCTCCATCCTTAAATGAAATTCTGTGGTACATTCTCCATGTCAGATTTGGTATTTCTCTGCTGCCATACATAATTTTACCGTTGTAGGAAATATCAAACAACAGCCATTTTCCCCTTGAAATCGTGAAGTCATCAATATTTCGTTCTGTACCCCATTTTTTCAACATTTTATAATCAGATGCACTCAACTTATTTTGTGTGACATATTCCTGAAGTTCTTCTGCACGTTCTGTCTCTTCAGCATAAACATATCCTGTACGAAAGAAAAAGCGTTGCAGTAACCCCTTTCCCCCGAAATATGTCACGCTTAACACTAATAAACCTGCTAATAACCCCTGCATAAGATAGCAAATTATCTTGCCTGTCAAACTATTTCCGCAAATTTTATCCAAGGCGATATCCCTTTCCCCATACGGTTTGAATCATCTTTGGTTTTTGTGGATCATCTTCGATTTTCATTCGTAATCTTCGGATATGCACCATAACAGTATTTCCAGATGAATATAAGAACGGCTCCTCCCACAAACTCTCATAAAGATTTTTTACCGAGAATACTTTTTTCGGGTTTTCCATCATAAGCAATAAGATTCTGTATTCCATTTCTCTGAGACTGATTTCCTTTTCATTGCGGAATACCTCATTACATTGAGTATTCACTTTTACTTTTCCATATTCAATCCAATGTTCTTTTGTCTTCTCACCTTGTAATGTCTGACTATATACATGATATCTTCGTAGTAACGCTTTAACCCGGGCAAGAAGTTCCGCATACGAAAATGGTTTCACGAGATAGTCATCACCTCCTGCCATAAGTCCGAGTAATTTATCAGATTCCTGACTTTTGGCTGTCAGAAACAACACTGGAACATGTGAGATTTTTCGAATTTCTTCACAAGTTTTTATCCCGGATATTCCCGGCATCATAATATCAAGAATAACAAGGTCAATATCATCTGATACTTTTTTCAAACACTGATATCCATCCTCTGCTTCCTGAACAATATATCCCTCACCTTCAAGAAGTATCCTCACTCCTTCTCTAATTGCTGCATCATCTTCTACAACCAAAATATGATTATCCATTTTCATCCTTTCGTCTTCTATAGCAATTCCATAAAATAATGCAATCAAGACAGTTCAGCAGAGTGCGAAGGACAAGGAAGATACCTGCAGGCGTGCTGACGCACGGCAAAGATATCTGACGCAGGACTTCACGCTATGATGGACTGGGTTGTTTGCAGTATTTTATGGAATTGCTTAAGCTGCATATACCCATATTTGCTGACATTGAGAAATCAGGGTGGTATATTCCCATTTTTTTGAACTGTTTGTATAGCTGAATGGATCGTTTACAGAAAATTTCTTTCTGGAATAATCATAAATAACAATAAAATGCCCTGAATTTGTAAAATCTCCGGGACCCATAGCACAGATTATCAGATTTCCATCTTTAAGTCTGTCGGCCATTTCCTGTTCTCCCAGCATATCAAATTGCGAAGCAATTACACCGTAATCCAAAGCAGCTTCTCTCATGAATTTCCAAGATGTTCCAATACCCTCTACATAATATCCCTCGTTCATGGATTTTTGCGCAAGCACAGGTGGTGTTGCCTCTGTATTTCTGGTTAAACTGTATATTACCATTGCCATGCACGTCGGACCACATCCGGAAATTCCTATATCACTTGTTCCATAAGGTTCATATCCCCATCTTTTATCCCATTGAATAAATAAAGGAACTTTTTTCTTCCGTTCCTCAAATGTAAGTCCTTCAGAAGACTTCTTATGTACATCATTGTATCCTTCGACAAATTCCAGCATTTCCGGATTTCTTTTTAAATCCTCTAAAAGAATATCCGGATAATTTTCTGTATGTAAAAATATCTTCTTCCACTCTGCACTTTCCATTATCTGTTTTTTGTAAGCGTCTGTCAATATAATACCCTCTTCAGTTTTTTTTGCTCTTACTGTCACAACTATCCATGCTGCCAGAATTAAAATCAGAAGAATAATTTTACTACAACTTTTTCCCATATGTTTTTTTCTTTTTTTCATCATAAATCACCATTAATATGATCCCGGTAAATCCTGCCATTGTTGGAATTGAAGCTGTAAACCCTACCGAACCATTAATTCCTGTAAGCAACATATTTTTACTGTTTACAGTATACATCCATATTGCAGGAAAGTTCTGTGCCACATCAATATGAAAAATCTGGCTTTCTCCTGATAGAATATTATACAGACAATGAATCATAACCGAAGACCATATAGAACCTGTCTGCTCTGTAACAAGTGCCAATGCAATTCCTGCAATTTCAACAGAAATAATCATCATAATTACTTTTTTTATATCAGAAGTATCAATCCCATCAAAATGATAAACAGCGAATAAAAAACTTGAAACAAACACTGCACATTTCTTTCCAAAAGTATTCTGAAGCAGTCTTAAAATCATACCACGAAAGACAATTTCTTCTGTTACTGCCGCTTTAATACCTGATGATAAAATAGAAATTGTAACTACATCTATGATTTCTTTATATGTAAGGTTTCCTTTTTCAAATGTTCCCTTTGTAAAAAATATATAAAAAAGGCATATTAATACTGGCATTAATACCGCTGTTATACACCACTTTTTTTTCGGAAGCGGCATTCCTAAAAACAAATCCTGCATTTGAATTCTTATAATATACTTCGTATATAAATATATCATGGTCAGCAGGCTCAAAATCGCAAATGTCACATATAGAATTCTCACATATGGATTCTTCTCACATATCCCATATGCAAATGCTATACTAAATTCATCCGTAAGCTGAATAAGAATGAATGCTATTGCAATATGGAATGTACATTTTATTTTCATAAATGCTCCTTTACTTTTCTCCTCATGTATTATTTTCTAAGAGTTATCTCTTAGAATGTACTTATACAATAACATTTAATTCTTACCTGTTCATTTAACTGTACCTTAACTATTCTTAACTATCTTCAAGCAGATGCAAGGCCTATGACGAAAGCTTTGCCTTAGAAGCTATAGCATCATCCATGGTCATGTTCCCCATAAAATTTGTTTTTCATGTCTACCATCCAAATGCGTCCCGAATCAAAGCCCCGGTTTCTCCGTCTATATAAAACAATTCCTGTTCTTCTGGTGAATCCTTCCATTGGTAGGGACAGCAAAAACTCCATACAGGTCTGTAAACAATTCCATCTGCCGTTTCATCAATATAATATTTCAGGCGGATTTTCGTAACTGGAATCGTGATTGGTTCTGTTTTCTCCGTCGTGTCCTCTTCCGTAAAAAATCCGATTTTTCCTTCTTTTACATATTGTTCCACCGATTTCATAATTTCTTCCATGGGAAGCATAGTAACTGTTTCTTTCTCTTTCACCTGAAGCGGGATTGGTATTTTGAAATAGCAGTCTTCAGGCTTGAGACCAAATCCTGTGCTTCCCTGATAATGATACTGAGAAAGTCCACCTGCCGGTATTCCATTCAACAGAACTTCTGTGTCGTAATAATCATATCCTTCCGTCATGTCGCTAATTGGTTTTCTTACAGAAGTTCCAGATAAATCAGCTTTGGAAAACAGTTGATTTATAATATTTAATTTCTCATCTTCCGTATTCTCGCCTAAAAATCCCAGATCTTTTTCACTTAATCCATCACACTCTATCATCCCATCCGAAATAAATAACTGCAGTCCTTTTTCTTTATTTTCCCAGACCGTTTCATCTGTTACAGATTTTTCCCATCCATCTTTCCCGCCAAACCAGGAGCAGATGTCTTTCTCTGATATATTGCATTTTTTCAGAACTCCCTTTGAAACGTCATCAGTATTTCCGGTAATATCAGCTTCTATTGTAAGGGTTCCTGATTTCCCTGGCAGAGAAGCTGTTACATGGTTTTCCTTTACCTGTAACATTGTTTTCTCCGGATCATATTTTTCATTTACACTCGTAGTATTTGGCGAACTTTCCAAATCTGTTGTGTTCTGCGTACTCTCACTCGAAGATGGTTCTACTCCGGTGTCAGCAGCCTGCAACTTCCCTTCTTTTCTATATTTTTCAATGATATCCCTTACTTCATCCTTTAATGGAAGGGTTAACGTAAGAGTCTGAGGCGTATATCCTCTGTAAACGTCCTCCGCAGGAAGTGCATAAGAAGCCCTTCCTTCTGAATCTGTAAAAGAACCAATTTTAAAAATCTTTTCGTAAGCTTCAGTGTCTTTCCAGGTATAATAAATTTTACCGTCATAAACAGGATATGCCTGAATAGTCATGGAAAGTTCTACTTCAGAATCTTCTTTTAATATTTTCTCAATCAAAGCGTCATCATACAAAGTAATATGCCCATAATAAAGATCTTCTCCTTCTATTTTATTTAAAGAAGCCAGTGCATCTTTTCCATTCACCGTTGCATGATCACGGCAAGTGACCATATAATTCTTTGCCTCATTGGAAGGTTCTCCCACAAAACTTAAACCGCCGCCATCAAAATACGCTTCTTTAACAGTCAGCATGGACTGATTCCAATCGACCACCTCGGGAGTTATTGGATAAGAAGTAATATTTTCCACATTTTCTGCAGTTGACTCAGGTTCTGTGACAACCATTTGAGCTGCCTCCTGTTCAGCGACACCCTGTTGTTCAAGTTCTTTATACAGTCGTCCGATATTTGTTGCAAGTACACCAGTACTAACTCCTAATATAGCAGCTACCGGAAGAAGAATCCGAATTATTTTTTTCTTATTTCCTGAATTTTTCGTTCTTTCTCCATCTGTTTTTTTACTTAAAGCCCCCGTTGTTTTCTCGTCTGGGGAATTTAAAATTCCACTCAGAACATCTTCCATGGCTTTATCAATATTTTCCGGTATTGCAGTTTCTTCTTTTAAAATCCTTCTGATTTCCCTCATATAGTCTCACCTCCTGATCACCTTTTTTAATTTTGCTCTTGCCCGGGAAAGTTTGGTTGATACGGTATTGCTGTTCATTTCAAGAAGGGCACTGATTTCCTTAACTGAAAACTCATCAAAATAATAGAGTTCCACGATTTTCCTACTTTCTTCATCCAGGCATAAAAGCAATTGTTTCCATTCACAGAGATTCAGTTCTTCACAATGTACACCTTCTGCAAAATCATCCAGTTCTGCTGCATGGTTCTTTTGGCGGAGAATGTCCTTGCACTCATTTATAAGGATCCGCATCAGCCAGGTTTTAAAATACTTCGGTTCTCTCAGTCTCTGTATATTTTCATAGCAGGATAGGATTGTATTTTGCAGGGCATCAGCAATGTCCTGCTCATCCCGAAGATAAATCCAGGCAGTCTTATACAGGCTCTGCTTATTCATCCGGATTAATCTGACAAATGCTTCTTTATCTCCATTTTTAGCCTCTGTTATTAAAGCATCCATAAAGTACCTCCTTTTCTTCTTATAATTATTAGACTTGAAAAACAGCCATTTGCTTTCAAGAAAAAAATTTTATAAAAAACGCCATAGGTTTTCGATACCTATGGCGTGTAGATATAGGGAAAAGCTGTCTTTTTTATCGGCAGTGGAATGTTTTCTGTGTTTGTGCCAGATCATCCAAATCATATGAGTGAATTCCTAATGCTTCTAAATCCATTATCCATTCCTGAACTTCATATCCCAAAATATCTGCGAATATTTTTTTCAATATTCTTCGTCTTATCAATTATCTTGTATATGATTCGGTGTCTTTTCCGTCATATACAAATACTTTTATATCCGTATTTTCACCAACATCAGCATGAATACCTACCGTGTATTCTTTATCTGTAACGTTCAGAAAAGAATAGCAACCACCCGCAGGAATACTGCCAGATACGAGTTCCTGTTTTCCTTCGCAGAGCAGATGCACAATAACGTCAAAATCGTTTCTGTTCTGAACCGTCAACACGCCTGTTTTGGATAAAATTTTTGCATCAGAATATGTAATTACATAAGAATCAGGCGTTGACTCTTCCGCACAGGTTACAGAACAATCCCACTGTATCGCGGCATTTGCTTTTCGACAGGCTTCTGAAGACTTATATGTTGAAAACATAATCATTGTACTTATAGCAACAATACTAATAATGACCAACACTATTGTCACTTTTTTCTTCACAGCCATCACCTCCACACACAGTTCAATTTGTTACCCATATGATATCATATCTTTTCTTCAATTACATTACCTAATTTTAATACACAGCCATTCGACTTGCTATTACTTTGTTTTCTTCCATGTATAAAATTGCGGATTTGAATATATCTCCCGGTCACAATCTTTTAAAAGATCCTGAAAAAGTTTTGCCCACATCACAGGTATTTTTTTATTCTTTAAAAATGAGGTCTTCTTTTCCAAAAACAAATATCCGGCGGATTGAAAACATATTAATTAAAGCCGTCTGGCAGAATAATATAGAATTAGTAAAAACAAATTATCGGGACATCATACTGAATAAGACTATAAAGCTGCCCGGCATTTTCCGGGGGAAGATTGATGCATCCATGAGAACCACCTGTAAGATATCTGTCACCACCAAAGTACGGCTGCCAGTCTGCATCATGAAAGCCAATTCCTCCATTGAATGGCATCCAGTACGTTACCGGCTGTTCATAAGAATAGGTTCCATTTGCTGTCATTTCACCTCGCAGCACGGACGGACTGCTCTTTGAATCCAGTGTGAATATTCCAGGGGGTGTTTTTCTATCCGGATCACCTGGCAGTCCGGATACGATTTCTGATTGAAAAATAATATTTCCATTCTGATAATACCACATATACTGCTCTATAAGATCTACCTCTATATATGTATCTCCGAGATCATTGATCCCATGTGCATTTGCTCTCATAGAATATACCGGTTCCCGGGTTGTCTGGGTTCCTGACTGAATTTCCTGCATGAACTGTGCTGCTTCCTTGTCCTGATCAATCTTCCATCCATAGGCTGAGCCATATACATACACAGTCCTTCCGCTTGTGGTTTGAAATTGTCTTTCAGTGCCAACTGTATCATGATCTGCTGCAAGCTGTGCCACATAATCCACTACATGCTGCCTGAAGGCTCCATCATCCGGAAGCAGCTGTCCTTTCTCGTCAAACTGCAGCCAGTTTTTGATGGTATTCCCGTCAAGTGTTACCGTTTCATCTCCAAATGTATATGTGATATTTGCTTTTGTCAGGTTATTATATGTATTTACCATATTCTGAAGTTCTGAACTTTCTTTCGTCACATCTGCTTTCTTATATGCCTTTGGATTACTTCCCAGATCTACATCAGCCGCCTCATTATCAATTGCTCCGCTTATCATCTGATAAGCTTCCCTGGCATTTAATTCACTACCTTCTGTCTCTGGCACTATAGTAAATTCTGAATTAGCAAAACTTACATATGCATTTTCCGGTGCTATCTGATTCTCTTTTTGGGCACAATTTAATGAACTTACCTGTTCCTCCAGCTTTTCCCGACTGAAAACAGTCTCTTCTTGAACCATATAATTTTTCGTTTCAAAAAAACCTCTAATCCATTCCCATGGTTTCTGAGTCTTCAACAACCGAAGGATTTCCCCGCTGGATACATATTGATAATCAATGTCTTTCCCTGTGATAGTCTGAGGTTCCTGCATCCTTGCACTTACCTGAATAACATAGTTATCCTTTTTCCCTGCAATCTCCTGCTCAACTTCATAAGCTGTCTTATTTGAACTGTCAATTCCATTGATGGTCGTACCCAAAAAGAAGTGATATGAGTAATAATAAGATATACCTGCATACACACAGCAGCTCATAACCAAAATCATCACTATAAGCATTACAACTATTTTCATAATTTTGTTTTTCTTTTTGTCTGAAGATACAGTAGATCTGAATTCAGACTTGTCCAGCGGCACATAAATAATTGTTCCGGGTCTTGCCGATTTTGAAGTTCTTATTGATTGCCCCATCACTTCTTTTTGTCTCATATCTTATTCATCTTTCTTTTATATCAATTAGTTTTTTGCATTGTCATTGTCAAAATGCAATGTCTTATGGTACTTCGCATTCTCCTCCAGAAGTTTCTTCCATTTTTGTCCATCCTCTTTCGTAGGATTATCAAAATTCTGCTGGCCTTTCAGCTCATCCATATACTGGACATAATCCAGAAAATAAATATCTACCGTAGAAATATCTCTGTCCTGAATTGCGAAGTTATTACAGTTTCCAGTAGACTCATTGTACGGAAGTGTGTTTCCATTGGCATCAAGAGCTACCATAAAGCAATCACTGTTGGAACCTTCCTTATAAAGTTCATTTACCGTCAATTCATATGGAGTACGAATCACCGATTTAAGTCCAATACCTGCATCGTTTGTATCATTGAGTTCCAATACTTCTGTCTGGGAATCATCTACCGTAACCGGGATATCGAAGCTCCAGTCACCTTCATATTTGTAGTAGCCAGCATCCCTTCCATATTTTTTCTCATCCTCTTCTGACCACTGATAGTTTGCTTCCAGTCCTCTTACCTTCGTAATATCCAGATGCAGGTTAAAGGTATCTGGAATATCAATATCTTTAATGTATTTCTGATATTCTCCACCACGTTCAGACAATTTATTGATAAACTCTTCCAGCAGCGCATAACCTTCATCCGTCTGATCATCTAAGTCCGCCTGAGTTATTCCCATCTCATCCATTACCTGCTGTGTCATTTCATTGTATTTCTCATTATATTCCGTATAATCTTTTGCGGCTTCAGCCAAATCATAACGGAAAATACATGCATAGGTGTTATCATCCAGAAATTTTCCTTCCACTTGACCGTCAATTACCGGGCTAGCCTCTGAATTAAAGTCCACACCCCCTGTCATATCCAGATCAATGACTGGTGTTCCACTTTCCGCCCCAGTTTCTGTCTCTGGGAACGGTTTATCACTTTTAAACTGCATAGTCACATAAATTGCCTGGCTGTTTGCATATACCTCAGAACATGTAATTGTCAGCCCATCTGCTGTCTTAGTGTAAATAGCATCATTATTGGCATGATCTGTCTTGGCTCCGTCTGTTTCACTGCTATCTGTCTTCGTTCCATCAACAGCTTCCAAAGTTGTTGCATGATCTGAAAAGTCACCAAAGAAACTCACATTATCCTGTAAAATTTCAAAGAGTCCTCCTACAACCGGGATATTTTTTGCCATTACCGGATTGATTGCACAGAATACAAATCCTACTGCCAGTACCGCTGCCATCCCTCCTGCTATCCTGCCTCCACTTTTCATCCAATGATATGGATCCTTTGATGCTTTTTTCTGTAAAACAGCGTTATTTTCAATCAAACGATATGCCTGATTAATATGTTCATGCACGATTTCCGGCATTTCTATGTCCTTTTGAAGTTTTTTCTGGAAGTCTTTCTCATTATAATTTAAAGTCATCATTAGGCACGTCCCTCCTTAACCTTATATCCATACATCTCTGCAATCTGTTTTCTGCCACGATAAAGACGAGATTTTACAGTGCTTTCCTTCATATCCAGAATGTCACTGATTTCCCGGATACCAAATCCTTCCATATAGTATAGAAGAACAACCAAGCGGTATTTACTGTCCAATGGCTCTAAAGCCTGGATCCATTCCATTGCTGCATATTTTTCTTCGTGAAAAGGCGTTTCCGGCATCTGATCCGTATAAGTAACCAGCTTTTTCTTCTGTATCATGTCCTTGCACTTATTGATCAGAATTCGGATCATCCATGTTTTGAAATATCTGTTCTGTTTCAGACTTTTCAAATTTTCATAGCAGGAAAGAATCGTATCCTGTATTGCATCCGCAACATCTTCATCATTTTTCAGATATGCCGCTGCAACCTTGTACATACTCTGTACATTCTCATCTATAAGCCGACAAAAAGCATCTTTATCGCCTTTCTTTGCTTTTCGTATCAAAATCTCATTCATTGTCGTCTCCCTTCTCCTATATCAGACCGGTCATCAGGAAATATTGTATAAAAGCTTTTCTTTATGTGCTTCTACTTATTAGACGTGCAAACTCCCAAAAAAGTTGCAATTTTTTTTAACAATCTCAGAAAATCCCCAAAAGATTAGTTTGAACACTTCCATGCTTTTCATGATTATCAGTCAAGGTGCTATAAAATATTCCAGGTACTAAAAACAGCCGTACCATGTGCTTTTACATGATACGGCTGCCAATGATTCCAGCCCCTCAGGACAGATCAATCAAAAATCATATTCTCTGTCCCATCAGGTTTTAAAAATACTGTTTTCGAAATTCCATTACATTCCAGCGTTACTTTCTGCTCATGGGAAGAACAGAGGCGAACCCTGTGTATCCTGCCCTCTCTCCATTCAAAATCAACTGTGATGTCACCCTGTGCCTTCATTCCCTGGACTTTTCCGTCCTTCCATTCATCCGGAAGTGCCGGAAGTAACAGGATGTACCCTTTCCTGCTCTGGATGAGCATCTCTGCAACCGCAGCTGCAAAGCCAAAATTCCCATCGATCTGGAACGGTGGATGTGCACACAGCATGTTGGGATAAATGCCGCCTCCCACACAGGAAATATTTTCCTCCCTGGTATAACGGAGCTGGTTTTTCAAAAGCCCCAGTGCATGTTCCCCGTCCCGTAAAGAAGAGGAGGAACAGACAATGAAAAGATTTAAAGCTTATATCGAATATGTAATGAACTTTTATGCCAACTATTACAGATTTTACCGGTAAGTGCAGAATATGGCTTCCGGATATAACCCGGAACCTGTATTTGCAGTTTATGTAGATCTTGTAATCAATAATTTCAGTATACGCTAGAATCCGTTTCCTGTACATGAACAGGATGCGTTAATATATAAACAAAATTTTACAGTTGGCAGACTTAGCCAAAAAGGACCGATATCAGTCTTGCAAAGACCTTGTATCGGTTCTTTTTGTATTTTCTCATTATCTAATTATGGGAGGATTTTTCTATATCACCGAAAAAACTATTATTCCCGCACTTCAAGCCACTGGTCAATGTTTCCAAAATGTACCGCCTGCAGGTTATCTACATCAACCAGTTGCGGGAAGCTGTTTCTGATGATCATGACACCATTTTCCTTATCCTGTTTTTCTCCACCGCCAGCGATGCCTCCCATGGTCCTATCAAGTGTTAAAACCGTTCCATCTTTATAGCGCACCTGGTCAATACTGGTTCTGGCATAAAGATCCATGCCATAATCTGTACCTGTGTACTCAAACTTGTTTTTCTCATCTTCATACACCTTCATAGCTTCATCATAATCAAGATATAATGACCATAAAAGGGGCGTTACTTCCATTTTTTTCACTGTGATTTCATAACCTCCAAAATCACATTTCCGGTTCACTTCCAGAGTTGTCGGAGGCTTTACTGCACCCAAGGTCCATTTAAAGTCCCATGTTCCATCTGTAATAACAGTCGTATCATAATCTCCTTCCTCCGTAAGATTCTTTAATGTGATTTCTACTGTTTTATTACTCAGATCATAATCACCGTCATAAGATATACAGGCGTTAAAATATTTAAGATGTGTAGAATTTTGATATGTTTTCAGTAACATATCCTGTCCTACCCCAGTGTTGAAGCTTCCAAATCTGTTATCGTCCACTGCATATACTTCTTTTCCATCAATCTTAAAATGTGCCATCTCCTCAAAAGAAGTATGATCAGTCATAGGAATATTGTCGTCTGTTTCCACTTCAAAAAATGCATACAGGAATCCCTGATCCTGAATAGAATCTGTCAGGGTAACAGTCACACCGTTCTGCGTTACAGACTGGTTTATATTCTGAATATAGGTTGATTCCTGCATCGTTTCCTGCTGTTTCTCAGATGGTTCAAGTCTTTTTAACAGATGGTCATTCCATTTAAAGAATTCTTTTGCCGCCACTGTGACTCCCATGCCTGTACAGATCACTGCTGCTGCAATCAGTAATCGGCCACTGATTCTTTTTCTTTTGTATTTTTTATTAACTGCATCTGCCTGCTCAATATGTCTCAGTGTCTCTTCAAATTTCTCATGAAAATCCTGTGGTACTTCCGGTGCTATATTATTCCATTTGTTCTCTAACATGACATTTTCCCCTTTCCTGTTATTCTCTTTGATGGTTTGCTGTTTTTCCCAGGCATCGGTCTTTTCTCTTCTTCATCGGATAACTGTGCTTTCAAAAACTCTCTTGCACGGGAAAGTCTGCTTTTAATCGTTCCTTCCGGAATATCCAGAGCCTCACTGATCTCTTTCTGTGAGAATTCTTCTAAATAATACAATGTTACCAAAATCCTCAGATCCTCCGGAAGTTCCATAATCGCCATATACAGATGACTGTATCTGTCCTCCTCAGTCAGCCTCATATTGTCCATATATTCTTCATATGGAATAACATTTTTTCTTTTCCGAAGAATCCCATTGCATTCATTGATCAATATCTTTGTGATCCATGTTCGAAAATACTTTTCTTTCTTTAAGGTGGGAAGTTTCTCATATGCCTTAAGAATTGTTTCCTGCACAGCATCCCCACAATCAGAGTCATTCTTCAGAATGGACTTTGATATATGATACAGCATGGCTTCTGCATCCCGAACCTCCTTAATAAATATATCTTTTGTCATAACTTTGTCTTCTCCTTTTGTCCAGCCGAATTACTACACGTGTTTGCTTTTTTACTTTTACACTAATTAGATGCACCGAGAAGAGAATTGGTTCTCATAAAATTATCTCAGGATTTTGTAATGTAAAAAATACAGTTTGCACATATACAATGATACAATAAAAATATAAAAATTATAGCAATTCCTACACGAAAGGGGTCATGTTTTATGAGAAAAAGAAACAATTTTATTTCTGTGTTTACTATGTTTCTGGCAATTGGTTTTGCAATTATCTTCTCCATACCCGTAAAAGCAACGGCAAATGGGGTCCAATTAAAAGCAAATCGGACATACACAGCATATGATGTTACCGGTGATGGAACGAAAGATAAAATCAGAATCAGAGCATCCAATCAAACCGACGATGAAGCATATTCGTCACTTACTGTATCGGTTAATGGAAAAACAGCTTACAGATTAAAAAATACACGTTTTTATAATGTTATAGCAAATATTTATACATTGAAAAACGGACAGCCGTTTTTATATCTCTATGCACCAGCCGAGAATGGTGACGGACCTGTATGTGCATTATTAAAATACACAAACGGAAAGTTCAGAAAGGCCCTTGATTTCACTGAGATTATGGCAGGATACGGAAACCATCGCATAGGCGAAGTTACCAACTTAAAAGGAAATAAGATTGTAATTACAGAGAGCATCGTTTCTTATTCTCTTGGTATCAATGCAATTAATTTCACCTACAAATATGTCAATGGAAAATTTGTTCCGACAAGCAGATATGGCTCCTATAAAGAAATATATTCCGCAGACGGAAGCAGCCGATATTTCACAGTAAACAGTGATCTTCCGACATATACCAGACCAGATGCTACTGCGGTGAACACGACACTGAAAACCGGATCATTAACAAAAATCATTAAATGCGCACTCATAAACGAAAAGATGTATATTCAGTTAGAATGCGATGGAGAAATCTACTGGATTAAAGCGCTGGAAAATCCACCAATTTCTGATAACGAAAGACAATTTATGGAAGTTAGATATGCAGGATGATATCATAAGAGGATGTCGGTTAATACCACATTTCGACATCCCCAGTAGTAATTGAAAGATGAAATTTATTTTTTGCCGCAAAATGAAGATAGTTTAAACTTTAAAAAAATCCCTAAAATTAGTATACCTATGGATAATTGAAAGATACAGAATCTGCAAATCAAGTAGTAGTTCTATAGAACTATTTTACAAAAAAATCATAGGTTTAATTCCCAAAAACCACCAAGAGATTTTTCTTATCTCCTGGCAGCTTCTCTTCATTATATCATTAAATTATTGTACAACACTCATGCTTTCATCGATCCAGTTCTGAACCATCGCAACACTTACTTTGAGATAGTGGGCTATTTTTTCAGCTTTCATTCCATCCGCAGCCATGGACAAAGCAGTTTCTTTTGCCTGTGGCACCACGATTTCATAAAAATAGAATCCCAGATAGCCGATATTTTCCAACTTGATGATGACAATACTCCTGTATGAGAGATAAAGCCCAAAAGAAAAGCAGTTTGAACCGAGAGTAACTAACTCGATAATCAAGCTGCTTTTTTCATATCACGTTATTCAATTCATCAAGACTTCTGCAATTATCTCTGCTGCTATCTGGGAACCTTTTTCATTTGGATGGCACCCATCATCCGCATAAAGATTTACTTTATCTGAAAGTTCATAAAATTTCTTTCCAACATCTGCAATCAAAGTATGGTTTCTATCTGCTGCTAGGTGATAAGCTTCATACAGTTTCTGATACATCTCATCATAATCCATTCCAAAAGTTTCCAACTTCTTTTCTCCACGTTGATATGCCCAAGTCGCATAAAAAACTGGCTTTGCTCCATTCTCCCTGATCTTCTCACAGAGTTTTTCCGCATTTTCAAGGAAACTGGCTTTTGATGTAATTAGACCATTGCTCATTTCCTGTAAAATGACAAAATCCCATTTTTCATTTTGCAAAGCTTCCTGTGTACGCTTTCCCATCTTTGTTTTCGGATTTAACTGATCTGCCAATCGTTCCCCTCCACGGGTATGTTGCACAATCTCTGCACCGGTCAACTCAGCCAACATGTCCGGCATATGATTTGCCGTTGTAAAACTGTTTCCTAACATCAATATTCTCATCTTCTATATTCCTTTATTATGCGCATTTACTTCTATCGCATAAACCAATTCCGTATGTTCATCAAACAAAACCCACTCCACCAGATCAAAATCATCTGGATGTTCCTTCAAAAATCCAGCAACTGTATTTACTGCAATTTTTGCTGCAAGTCCAACCGGAAATGAATACACTCCTGTAGAAATTGACGGAAATGCGATTTTTCTGATTTTGTGTTCCAGTGCCAGCTGCATAGAAGATAAATAACAGCTTGCAAGTAATTCTTTTTCATTTTGATTCCCACCATTCCATATTGGTCCTACTGTATGGATAACATACTCACAAGGGAGCTTATATGCTTTTGTAATTTTTGCCTTCCCTGTCTCACATCCATGTAATGTTCTGCATTCTTCCAAAAGTTCTGGTCCTGCTGCTCTGTGAATTGCTCCATCCACACCTCCGCCACCAAGAAGTGAATTATTCGCAGCATTTACGATTGCCTGAACATCTGTAATTTTTGTAATGTCTCCTCTGATTGTTTTCAACAATTCCATAATTTCCTTACTCACACTTTCTGTATTCTTCCAAAATGTCATTTGCTCCATAGATATTCTGGGAGTGTTCCATATTGCTGTTGCACATATTCAAAGATTTCTTCTTTACTCACACTCTATTCAGTTCCTGTTTTCTCTTATGTCCTGTTCTCAATCATACCACATTTCCAACCTTCCTACTACTGCCCAAATCCTTTTGCAATTTGAACCTCTATTCCTGCAAGTATTATAAATTGCTTTATAGTTAGCTACCGAAATCGCCACATTTTTCTTAAAAATCATGCAAAGTTTTCGTTAAGAAGTTCGTACGCAGGTTTTACGAAAACCATGACGAACATTTTACGAAAATCCGTTTAAAAAGTTACATGAATTTATAATGCAATATATGAAGTGGTGTATATAAGAAAAACCCTTGAAAATACTGGATTTTCAAGGGTTTTAAGACTCTTTTTAAAGTTCTGCAAAAACCAGATTACTGTGCCATCTGTTTTGCAACTTCTTCTGCAAAGTTCTCTTCTTTCTTTTCGATACCATCACCTGTCTCGTAACGTACGAAACCTTTAACAGTGATCTTAGCACCGTTTTCTTTAGCAACCTGCTCTACGTATTTAGCTACAGACTGTTTTCCGTCTTCAGCTTTAACGTATGTCTGGTCAAGAAGGCAGATTTCTTTAAGCTCTTTTTTGATACGACCTGTAATCATTCCTTCGATAACCTTAGCCGGTTTCTGGGATTCTTTCGGATCGTTCTGAATCTGAGCCATAAGGATTTCTTTCTCATGCTCAATGTATTCTGCGCTTACTTCGCTATCGCTTGTGTACTGTGGTTTCAGAGCTGCAATCTGCATTGCTACGTTCTTAGCCATTTCTTTAACAGCATCGTTAACTACGTCTGTTTCAACGTCTACAAGAACACCGATCTTACCGCCCATATGTGTGTAGGAAGCAACGAAACCGTTCTCTTCTGTAACCTGAGCAAATCTTCTGATGTTCATGTTCTCGCCGATAACTGCGATCTGAGCTGCAAGAGCTTCTTTAACAGTCTTAGTTGTATCAAGTGCCCATGCTTCTGCAAGGAAAGCATCGATATCTGCTGCTGTTGTGTTCATAGCCTGAGCTGCTACATCTGCAACGTAGTTCTGGAATTTTTCATTCTTAGCTACGAAGTCTGTCTCAGCGTTAACTTCTACAACAACTGCTTTCTTTCCGTCTTCGGAAACTAAAGTTTTGCAAAGACCTTCTGCTGCTACACGGCTTGCTTTCTTCTGTGCTGTAGCAAGACCTTTTTCGCGAAGGAATTCTACTGCTTTATCCATATCACCTTCTGTAGCTGTAAGAGCTTTCTTACAATCCATCATTCCGGCGCCGGTCATTTCTCTTAATTCTTTTACCTGTGCTGCTGTGATAGCCATTTCATTTTCCTCCTGAATAATATTCGTAAATCGCCCGGAGGGGCTTTTCCTTTTTCAATGACAGGAAAGCCTGTCGGCTTTCCTGTACTGGTTCAAAAAATTATTCTTCTGTAGCTGCGAACTCTTCAGATTCAGCTTCGATTTCACCGCCTACATCTGCAGTACCCTGTTTTGCTTCGATAACAGCGTCTGCCATTTTGGAAACGATTAATTTTACTGCACGGATTGCATCATCGTTACCCGGAATTACATAATCCAGTTCTTCCGGATCGCAGTTTGTATCGCAGATACCGATAAGCGGGATTCCTAATGTATGAGCTTCCTGTACGCAGATTCTTTCTTTCTTAGGATCTACGATGAAGATTGCATCCGGAAGTCTCTTCATTTCTTTGATACCGCCGATGTTTTTCTGTAATTTTGCAAGTTCTTTTTTCAGCTCAATAACTTCTTTCTTAGGAAGAACGTCAAATGTTCCATCAGCTTCCATAGCTTCGATTTCTTTCAGTCTTGCAATACGGCTCTGGATAGTTTTGAAATTTGTAAGCATACCACCTAACCATCTCTCGTTTACATAGAACTGTCCGCAACGCTCTGCTTCTGTTTTGATAGCATCCTGAGCCTGTTTCTTTGTTCCTACGAATAAGATGCTTCCACCGTCTGCTACGATATCAGCGATTGCATTGTAAGCATCGTCAACCATACCTACAGACTGCTGTAAGTCGATGATGTAGATACCGTTTCTCTCTGTGTAGATGTATGGAGCCATTTTAGGGTTCCATCTTCTTGTCTGATGTCCGAAATGTACGCCTGCTTCTAAAAGCTGTTTCATTGAAATAACGCTCATGTTTGTTCTCCTTTTTGGTTAATTTCTTCCGCCCGGTTCTTTTTCCTGGGGACCCAGCCTCACACCGCAGGGCACCATCCGCGGGAATCTCCGAACGTGTATATTTTTGCACGCGCAATAGATGCGCATGACTCGCAACTTCTGTAGTATAGCATACAAAAACCCTCCATGTAAAGAGGGTTTTTTGCAAATTTTTTATTATTTTTACAGTTTCTTCCAGGTTCTGATCTGCTTCTGACAAACTCAGTTTCCTGCACTTTACCGACACATGTTATAATGTCCATTATATCAGCGGACAATCAACCATGTATTCTTACAATTTTACTTATTTTGTGACAACACTTTCTTTTAATCTCTTTTCTTCTTCTGCAGTCAACTGTCGGCATTCGCCTTTTTTGAGATCATCCGGCAATGTCAATACTCCCATGGAAATTCGTTTCAGATAGACGACTTTCTTTCCTACTGCTTCTGTCATTCGCTTGACCTGATGGAATTTCCCCTCTTTGATCGTAAGCTGAATTTCTGATGACCATCCTGACGGGTACTGTTCCAGTTCTGTCTCTTCAACTTTTCTTGTACTGAGGATCTCCAGTTTTGCCGGCATTGTGGGATTTTTTTCTCCGATTTCCAGACCATCTGCGAAGTGCTGCACATCCTCTTTGGTCATACATCCGTCTGTAACCGCATAATAGGTCTTGTCCACATGTTTCTTTGGAGAAAGCAATTCATGCGCCAGTGCTCCGTCGTCTGTGATCAGAAGCAGTCCTTCCGTATCTTTGTCCAGTCTTCCCACCGGAAACAGGCCTTTTCTGTCTGATGCTACAAGTTCCATCACTGTTTTGTCCCGCTTATCTTCTGTGGCACTAACATACCCTGCCGGTTTGTGCAGAAGATAATAGACAAATTCCGGTGCCTGGGAAATTCTGTTTCCGTCCAGAACTACTTCATCCTCTTCACTGACCTTGATCTCCGATTTCTTTGCAGGCACACCGTTGACCTGGACTTTTCCTTTTTGAATAAATTTTTTTACCTCACTTCTGGTTCCTGCTCCTGCATCTGCCAGGAACTTGTCCAGACGAACTGCTTTCTTCATTCTTCTTCCTCGCCAGTTTCTACTATTTTCTTTATAAATTCCGGCTCTTTCGCTTTCAGTACAGCAAACTCTATTCCGTTTAGCGATTCTCCGGCAGACTCTGTAATGTTCAGAGCCACTTTCACACTCACACCCGCCTCCGTTTCCAGCCATGCCGGACACTCCAATTCACGGATCAGGCTCTGGGCTAATTCTTCTTTCTGTTCAGGATCTGTGACATCCATTTCTTCTGCATTATATGTCACTGAATAATCGTACTGTTTCAGATTTTCTTTTTCCATAACAAAAGCATAACCTTTTTCTTTCAGGAAAACAAGTGTCCGCTTAAATGTCGGGAAAATATATCTTCCTACTTCTGCATAAGATTCCGGTGCAATATGCTCATCCATATCTGCATAGGAAGTAGCGTAAAGCTCCATCTGTCCACACGGGATTCCTATAAGTTCCTGCGGTGAGGCTTCTGCTATATCCTGTTTCAGCAGATCTAGCAGCTTCTGACTGTCAGATTTTTCCAGTGTTACAGAGTACTGATCATCTAATTCATTTAAAGGATCTACTGTTATAAAAGACACTTTCTGTCTGTATTTTTCCAGAATATCATATTTATTATCTTTTAATGTTCCCTGCTCATAGCATGCTTCCAGCAGTCTGCCAAGCTGCTCCGCTGTCACTATATATTGTCTGGTAATATCGAAACCGCTCTTCTTTTTAAACTGAACTCCTATTTCTGTTCCGCTGCACTCCTTACTGTTCTGATAAGACGCAATTTCTTTTAACACTTCATAGATTTTATCTGACATTCCCGCATCTGTCCATCTGCCATAATTTCCGCCCATAAAATAAAAGAGTCTGTCCAGTTTATATGAACCAGAACTCACTTCCATCTGCGGTTCATTCACACTCTCAGTTCCTATCCACTCCAGATTCAGACTGATTCCCTCAGTTTTTGCCATTGTCGGAATTCTTGTATCATATCCGATGGCATCTGTGTGTAATATCCAGGCACTGACAGCTACACATATTCCCAAAAGCAGAAGCTGCAGCTTATGTGCTGCCATTTTACGGAAATCCATTGCAAAAATAACCTGCAAAATTCCATAAAATACAACTGTCCCCAGCACAAGCCCGAATATCCACCAGCCAGTCCTGTTCTCTTCCGGTCCGATCAGCGCAAACATCGTTCCAATTGCCAGAGCAGCAGGGATTACGACCATAAACAAAAGGATTGGTTCCAGAAATCCGTAAACAAAAGATTTTCCTGTTTTCTCAGCTGGACGCTTTGTATATGCCAGATATGCACATACTGCCAGAACAATCAGAAGCAGTATCCCGCCCACTATAATGATCCAGAAATTCTTTTGTCCTGAATAAGTCCGCAATGCCACGGAAATAGATACAGGTGAAAGAAAAACAGATATCTTTTCTGCCATTCCCTCTTTAAGTCCCATATTCGTTCTGAAATACATCATTTCCAGCACCCATAAAAGAATGCCCAGTACCGGTCCGTAAAGGTAAACACAGCATAATGACAGAATACCTGCCAGAATATTTCCCGCAATTGCCAGTGCCAACACTGCTCCGAAATACAGCAGCAGATACATAAGCAAATGTTCCAGAAACATTTTCCCCGCTGCCGTGATCAGATGACTACCATGTCCTTTGCTGACTGCGATCGCCATTGTGATCAGTTCCATGATCACATATGGAACCAGATACAGCACCAGACCTCTGATTGCTTTTTCCCAAAAGAACCTGCTTCTTGTTACCGGAAGACTGTGATAAAAATCAATCTTATCTCTGGAAAAAAGATACCAGAATTCATTCAAGGCATTTACAACGGCCGCAAGCATTGTAACCAAAAAGCCTGGAACTATCAGATAGGAACAGATCATGACAAAAGTCATCCTGTGGATTTCATCCGTCTGATTTCCGATCAGCATCAGTTCTGCTACCGGAAATGCAACCATAAACCCCAGTAACAACAGCACCAGAATCCAGGTACTGCCTTTTAAGCTGCTTCTTAATGATCTACCAGAAAATGTTTTTGACTTCATAGCCTGCCACCTCCGTTTCGCTGATAAATATCTCCTCCAGTGTCAATGGAATCACTTCGCAGAATATTGGATTTTGTGTCTGTACTTTCTGAAGTATTTCTTCTCTGCTCCCTCTTGCAGTAAGTATCAGAATTGATCCCTGATGTTCTTTCTTTAAAACGTCCAATTCTTTCAAAAGTGCTTCTTCTTTTGTCTGATCCGGCAGTACACACTGGATCTTATGGATATGGAATTTCATGTCTTCCAGTTCTCTGGATAAAAGAATTCCTCCTTTGTGCAGGAGTCCTACATGGTCACACACGTCCTCCAGTTCTCTCATATTATGAGATGCGATCACCGGGGTAAAATCCCGATTCATGATTTCAGACACAAACAGACTCTTTACTGCCTGACGCATGACCGGATCAAGTCCATCGAACGTTTCATCGCATAATAGATATTTTGTCCCTGCACTGATTCCCATAATGACCAGAAGCTGTTTCTTCATTCCCTTGCTGTAGGAACTGATCCTGCGTTTCTCATCCAGATGAAACTGGTCCATTAATTTACTGTAACGGTCAGTCATAAAGTCCGGATAATATTCTCTGTAGAAATCTTTCAGATCTGCTGCCGTATATCCCTGTGGAAAATATCCACCGTCTGAAATGTAAAATATCTGCTGTTTTATCTTTTCATTCTCATAGACCGGTTCCTGATCCACCAGGATTTCTCCTTCGTCCGGCTTTATCACTCCGGCAGCCATTCGAAGCAGCGTGCTCTTTCCTGCACCGTTGGTCCCTACCAGTCCGAAAATCTGGCGTTCACCGATTTCCATTAATACATGGTCAATGGCATGGATCTCTCCGAAAGCTTTACTGCAGTTTCTAATCTCTATCATGATTCGTCCTCCTTTTCAAAGATTTCCGCAAGCATTTTCTCCAGTTCCTCTCTGTTGAATCCTGTGTTTCTGCCTTTCTGTATCAGTGCTGTGAATTCTTTTCGGTAGCTCTCTCTGTTTATCTTCTGTACCTGAGAGCTGTCTGCTACGAAATTTCCTCTGCCTTTTACAGGATAGATCAGTCCCAGTTTCTCCAGCTCCATATATGCACGCTGGATCGTGTTGGGATTGACGGACAGTTCTGTGGCAAGCTGCCTTACTGACGGCATCTGCGATCCCGGCAGCAGGACACCGTTCAGGATTAGGATCTGAAATTTATCTGTAACCTGTTCATAGATTGGACGCCTGTCCTGATAATCCAAAACAATCACTGGTGATTCCTCCTTTCTGTTACGTGTTTCATGATGTGTTGTTTTATTTTATGCGTGTATTTAGTGTATTAGTTGTATTGATACATTCATAATACAGAATACTGTTGTATCTGTCAAGTACTTAATAGCTAAATACTTATTTGTCAAACAGATATTCTCTGTTTAATTCAGTAAAAGGTTATTTCCGAATCCTAATCAAACTGTTAGGTTTTACTCTTTCCAGTACATCTAAATTTCCGTATACTGATTATTTTCTTTTTGCCTTAACATAATCTTTTTTCTAATAACAAAGACACCTGCATGTGTACTGTCATTCCACAATTGCAGATGTCTTTATCTTGTCTCTATTTTTATATCATTCTTTTCTTTTTTCTTATACTGCACATCTTTTCGAAATGGGTAAGGCAATATACCACACTGATCAACAGAATCAGATAGATCAATATGAGAATCTGTACCCCATATTTCATGGAATACAAATCCAGTGCATATTCTGAGATAAGCAGTGACCAGATGTTTGCTCCCATATGGAGCAGCATACTGCTGTAAGTATTTCCACTCATTTCCAGTATCCATGCAAATGCAGTTCCGAGGATACTTGCGTAAATTCCCTGTACGATATTTCCGTGATAGATACCAAATATCAACCCGGAAATCACTGCTGCCACCGGCATCTTCAGCCAGTCACGCAGACGCAGATAGATTAACCAGCGGAAGATCATTTCCTCCGCCGCAGGTGCAATAATCCCCATCCAGAAAATCATCATAAGAAGTGATTTTCCTTCTGTAATTCTGGTCATGCTTTCCTGGTAGGCACTGCTGTTGATAAATGACTGAAGAATTGCCATCAGGAAATTTCCATACTGTGCAAGTCCGGCTCCTGCCAGAAGCAGAAGAATTATTTCCAGTAAGGAAAGCGGTACTTTTTTCTGTGCCGGGATCAGACCGCCGGCAATTCTTCTGACTTTATCTCTTCGATAAAAATACAATGCCGGGATCATAGCCAGAATTCCTGTTAAGCCGGTAAGAAAAATCGTGTAATTATAATATGTCTCAGCTGAGTTTGCCGCGGTTCTTGCAAATACTGCCAGCGCAGTTCCTGCAACGATCTGTGAGATTATAAAGTGGATTCCTACCGGATATCCTGCCCTCCAGATTTTAAAAACAATATTTTGTTTTCGCAGAGGGCTCAGGCGAAAAAATCTACGATTCCTTCTGCAGAATCAACAATTTTCAGAGGTTCTGCCTGTTTAAGCTCTTCTTCTGTTCCATATCCAAAAGAAACTGCAATGCATTCCAGTCCAGCTTTGCGTGCTCCGTATACATCATGTTCTTTATCTCCAACCATAATAACCTGATCTCTGTGTTTGTCCATATTCAGACGTTTCAGAACATCTTCGATCACTTCTGTCTTGTTTGTTCTTCGACCATTCAATTCGCTTCCGCCGATTTCTGTGAAGTACCGGGTAAGTCCAAAATGATCCAGGATCTGTCTCACATATACTTCCGGTTTAGAGGATGCTACTGCGAGAATATATCCTTTCTTCTCCAACTGTGCCAGCATGTTCTCAATTCCCGGATATACGGCATTTTCAAAGATTCCTGTCACAGAATAGCGTTCTCTGTAAATTTCCACCGCCTGTTTTGCGGTTGCCTCATCAATCTGTGCATATTGCATAAACATCTCCATAAGCGGCGGTCCTATGAAAACCTTCAGTTTCTCAAGGTCCGGTTCAGGCTTTCCAATTCTCTCCAGTGCATACTGAACAGATTTCGTGATACCCTCTCCGGATTCTGTTAATGTTCCATCTAAATCAAACAAAATTACTTTGTACATAGGTTCCTCCTGTCTCAGAAAAATTGATATAATATGATAAATTATAGCATTGTTTTCCTGAAGCGTCTATGAGGAAAAAATCCGGGGATTCATTTTTATCAGCTTTCCGCCTTGAGAGATAACCAACAATTCTATTTCTTTTACATTTTCATCTTCCGTATCTGGTATGATCCAGTCTCCTTCCCAATGCCAGGGACATTCTGTTTTGTTAAGCCGAAAAGAAAGAATCTGAACAGAGCCCCGGGATATTATCTGAATTCGCGGGGTATGGAAACTATCTGTATTTTGTGTGCAATGAAACTTAACAGCTTCATCTTTTACATGCGTGTATTCAACAGTATCCCCCTGGTTTTCTTTATTCTGAAACACTTTGGAATTACCTGTATTCTTGTTTTCTTTTTCTGTTTTCTTTGCTTTATTTTGTTTCTTCTTATTTTTCTTTTTTGACAGCTTAGGAGTTGGGGGCTGAGTTGATTTGGGTGTTTTTGTCGGCTTCGGATTTTTCGCAGGTTTAGGTGTTGGTACAGGTATTGATGTTGGGGTGGGTTTTTCTGATATCTTAACAGCGGATTCATTATCCGTCCGGGATGTTATCTGCATATTGTTATCTGTCTGAGGTTGAGCGTTCCATGCAGAATTATTATTCCGGGCATTATTACTCTGAACGTTATTATTCTGGGCATTATTATTCTGGACATTATTATTCTGAGAATTATTGTTCCATTGACTGCTGTTATTCCAGTCAGTGTTATTCTGCTGTACACCATTCCATTGCTGTATATTATCCTGTGTTCCGTTTCCTGTATCAGAATCATACTGATATCCATTGTCCTGCGTCTGATCGTTCTGTGCAGGAGTTTCTGATGTGTTGTCTCCAGTCTGCCGGTTATTTTCCCACGTATTCTCCCAACTGCTCTGATTCCACTGCTGTTCCTCATGCCATTGCCAGCTGCTGTTTTCTCCATTTCCTACATCAATATCAAAACCTCCCATCTGCATGGCAGAGATAGTCGAAGTCAGACACAGACATAAACATACAGATATCACAATCCAGAGTCTGTTATGATTTTTCTTCACTCTTAGTCATCTCCTTTTCCCACAATCTCAGATTTCTGCTGACTGTATCGTCTAACATTGTTTCTTTCGACTTATATTCTGTCCATAGTGCCTGACCGGCTTCCTTTTGCCCGGTACGGAACAGGAACATTCCATATTCACCGTATCCGGCTCTGTAAGTTTCATCATAAAGAAGCATTTGCTCATAGTAGAATCCTGCATTTTCATAATTTTCCTGGTACTCACTGTTTACTGCCAGAATCTGTAATATCTTTCTGGACTCCTCTTTTTCAGTGCATTGTTTTTGTAATTTCCGCAGTCCGGTATCTGCCTGTTCACAAATTTTTTCCCTGTCCGCTTTACTGCCGTTTTGAAATTCTTCCTGATAATAAAGGTCTGTAATATCAGTTAGCTCTTCATAAAAATCAAATGTTTTGGAGCCGGATACCAGATTAGAACTAAACAGAAGAAAAACAGTTATTACTGCAAAAGCAATACTGCTCCCTGCCAAAACCAACATGTTTTTAATTTTACTCTGATTTTGTCTCTTCTGGATTCTGCTTAGTTTTTTCTGTACAGTCTTCATATTTTGATAACGCATTTCCGGTTTCTTCATGCAGCATCTGAAAATAAGCCAGAATAATGACATGTTCCGGATGAATAACAGACAATCTGTTTTTCCACATAAGGCAGATAATGTTTTTCCAAATGTATAAATATCTGTTGCTGCATTTATCTTTCCCTCATATTGTTCCGGCGCAGCAAAACCGGCAGTGCCTGTACATACTTTATGGTGATATTTATATCCGTTTACAGCACCGCCCAGATCGATCAGATATAATCTTCCATTCTCACCCAGCATCAGATTGTCAGGCTTCAGATCTCCATAATAAACCGGTGGTTTCCGACCATGAAAATAGGAGAATACATCTGAAATCTCCATTCCATATTTAACGATTTCATTTATGGAAAAATGTTTTCCGCCTCTTAAATACTCACCCAGAGATTTTCCCCTGACATATTCCATAACAAGGTAACATTTCCGGTTATCCTCTATATAATCTATCATCTTTGGCAGAGACGGATGTGAAAGCTTCAAAAGCATACGTGCTTCACTTTTGCCGGATACCGGTATTTCTTTTACCGCCCACAAAACGCCCAGTTCCAGATCTCTGGCAAGGTAAACTTTCCCTCCACCGCCTTTTCCAACAGGCTCCAGAATACAGTAACGCCCTTTTAATACAGTTCCAGATAAATTCACTGGTTCACCTCCTGTTCAATTGTCAAACAGATAAAATCATCAGATTCGCTACTTGCTCATAACCGAATAACTGCTCCGCAGTTTATCTGAACCAAGCAGATATTCACAATTCGTTTAAAATAAAAATGGAAAATGTGATGAAAGAATTTCATCACGTATAGATTAGATAAATACAGAATAGCACACTTCGTTCTTTTTGAAAAGCCCCATTTACAATATATGTAAACAGGGCTTAGTGTGCCAACAAGTTGATTTATTGATGAATCTTATTTTTACATTCTGTCCGGTGCAGAAAATCCAAGAAGATCGATACATGTCTCCAGAACTTTCTTAGTGAGTTTCAGCAGCTGGATGAAGGAAGCTTTCTGTGCTTCGTTCTCTTCGATGAGGATCTTTGTCTCATGATAGAAGCTGTTGAATGCATTGGATACTTCGTAAATATATGCACAGATCTTATGCGGTGCTTTTTCTTCAAAGGCGTTCTCTACGGTTGCACCGAAACCTGTCAGCTGAAGCATCAGGTTCTTCTGGCTGTCGTTTACAGGATCAAGGATTGCACCTGCTTCAAGGTTGCCGCCCTCTTCTGCAAAACGGTTCAGAATAGATTTGATACGAACGATCGTATAAAGGATATACGGACCTGTATTACCTTCAAATGATGTAAATCTGTCAATATCAAAAATGTAATCCTTGGTAGCCTGATTGGAAAGGTCACCGTATTTGATCGCGGAAAGCCCTACGATCTCTGCAGTTTCTTTCGCATCTTTATCTTTCACGCTGCGATTCTCAACAATCTTGGTAAACATCTCTTCGTTGATGTCTTTAATGAGAGTTTCCAGACGCATAACGCCGCCCTCTCTTGTCTTGAACGGTTTTCCGTCTTTTCCGTTCATGGTTCCGAATCCAAGGAAAGAAAGTTTTGTATCATCTTTTACAAGCCCGGTCTTTCTTGCACAGCGGAATACCTGGATAAAGTGAAGTTCCTGACGTTTGTCTACCACATACAAGATCTCATCCGGGTTAAATAATTTCATTCGCTCTACGATTGTTGCAAGGTCTGTAGTTGTATAAAGAGAAGCTCCGTCTGATTTCAGAAGCATACATGGAGGAATTTCTTTTGTATCGTTCTCTTCTTTTACATCTACTACAAGTGCGCCCTGGTCTACATAGGCGAATCCTTTTTCTTTCATCTCCTCAACCATTCCGGGAATATATGGCTGTGCATCGGATTCCTTTTTCCAGAGATCAAAAGACACATTTAATTTGTCATAGTTGCGCTTCAGGTCTGTAACGGATACGTTCATAATATGGTTCCAGAGAGCCATGTATCCCGGTTTGCCCTGCTGAAGAAGATGAGTTGCTTCCAGAGCTTCGTTTCTGTACGCTTCATCCTCTTTGGACTTGCCGCTTGCACATGGATAGATCTCTTCCAGCTCGCTGATCGTAAATGGTGCTTCCTCCGGATACTCTCCTGTGTAAGAATCATCAAAATAAACCAGCTCCGGTTTTCTGTGTTTCAGTTCTGTAATGATCAGTCCCATCTGAAGACCCCAGTCTCCCAGATGAACATCACCGATCACTTTATGTCCTACAAAGCGACCGATTCTCTTAATACTTTCTCCAATGATTGCAGAACGAAGGTGTCCTACATGAAGAGGTTTCGCAACATTTGGTCCGCCATAATCGATGATGATCGTCTTCGGCTCTTTTGCTGCAGATACGGAAAGTTTCTCGTCTGCTGCCATTTCCTTTAAGTAATCTGCAAGGAATTCACCTTTTACTTTTAAATTGATAAATCCCGGTTTTACTACTTCTGCCATGGAGAAAACCTGGCTGTCTTTTAAGTATGCTACTACATCATCAGCGATCATAAACGGTGCCTTCTTGTATGCTTTGGCTCCTGCCATAGCACCGTTACACTGAAATTCGCAAAGATCCGGTCTGTTGGATACGGTTACTTTTCCGTAGGATGGGTCGTATCCGGATTTTTCAAATGCTGCGGAAAGTTCTTCCGCCATCTGTTCCATAAGTTTCTTCATTCTTTCCTAACTCCTCAGATTGTTTTATTCTACTACCACTTTTCTTGAACATGCAACTGCAATAGCACCATGTCCGATATGGCATGCAACACTTAATGATAACGGATTCTGCACAATCTCAATTTCGGGGAATACTTCGGCAATTTCTTTCTTAAATTCCTCTGCTTCCTCCTGATTTCCTGTATAAGCAGACTGCAGGCACATTTCGCCACGTTTTACGTATTCTGCGAAACGGTTCTCCCAGTCATTCTGCATAGCCTTGAGCATGACACGTTTTGCCTGCTTCTTGCCTCTTGTTTTGGAATATGCATCCAGCTTCTCACCCTGGATCTGAAGCACAGGTTTCAGGTTCAGAACTGTTCCGATTGCTGCTGCTGCAGGAGTAATCCTTCCACCTTTCTTAAGGTATTTCAAAGTTTCCAGAGTAATATAGATACTGGAATCCAGCTTCTGCTCTTCCAGAACCTGTTTGATCTGTGTCGCATTTCTGCCCGCATCTCTTAATGTGAGGGCATCCAGTACAGATTGTCTCTGTGTAACAGAAATTCTCTGATTGTCTACTACATGTACTCTTCCGTCATATTCCTGAGCCAGTCCCATTGCTGTATCGCAGGATGCACTCAGTCCGCTTGACATTGGAATGTGCACTACTTCATCATACTTTTCCAGTAATGTATTCCAGAGTCCGCATACATCTGCCGGCCCCGGCTGTGAAGTAGAAATAGCCTCATCATTCTTAAGTCTCTCATAAAACTCTTCCTGTGAAAGAGTGATTCCTTCAAGATAAAGCTTCTCGTTAATATAAAAAGGCATTGGAATTACGCTGATTCCAAGTTCTCTTGCCTGGTCCTGTGTTATGCCGCTGTTACTGTCTGTGACAATGGCAATTTTTCCCATATTCATATCTCCTTTGCTTCTGATCCACTTCAGATTTTTTATGTATCAATTATCTTTTCATAAAATTACAGACTATGTTCAGTTTATCATATTTTTTTATGTATCACAATCAGGAACCGCTAATTTATCGCAAAAAAATCCCGCATAGATTGACCCATGCGGAATTTTGACTGCCTGTTTCTATTCTTTTGCGATATTTATGCCAGAATCAGTCCAGTTCCCTTACAATCTTACGTACCGGCAGAACAAATGTAGGTGATACAGATAATTCATCAATCCCCATCTGTATAAAGCGTTCTGTCAATGTAGTATCTGCTCCGAGCTCTCCGCAGATTCCTGCCCAGATTCCCTCTTTATGTGCATTATCAATGACCATCTGGATCATACGAAGTACAGCTTCATGATGAGAATCATAAATATTATCCAGTTTTGCATTCTGACGGTCGATTGCCAGTGTATACTGTGTTAAATCGTTAGTTCCGATGCTGAAGAAATCAACTTCTTTTGCAAGAAGATCACTGATCATAACTGCAGCCGGTGTCTCGATCATTACACCCTGCTCTACGTCATCTTTAAACGGAATGCCCTGCTCTGTCAGCTCTTTCTTAACCTCTGCAACAATAGCCTTGATCTGTTTTACTTCTGTTACAGAGATGATCATCGGATACATAATGGAGATATTTCCGAACATACTTGCTCTGAACAGTGCACGAAGCTGTGTCTTAAATACTTCCGGTCTGTCCAGGCAGATACGGATTGCACGATAACCCATTGCCGGATTCTCCTCGTGTGCCATATCAAAGTAATCAATCTGCTTGTCTGCGCCGATATCCAGTGTACGGATGATTACTTTCTTTCCTGCCATATTCTGTGCTACTGCTTTATAAATCTGGAACTGCTCTTCCTCTGTCGGATAATTATCTTTTTCCAGATAAATGAATTCACTTCTGAAAAGACCAATACCTTCTGCATCATTAGCCAGTACACTGGCTACATCGCCTGTGCTTCCGATGTTTGCGTACAGATGAATCTTATGTCCACTCTTTGTCTCTGTAGTTTTGCCTTTTAATTCTTTGAGCATTGCTCTCTGGCGCAACTCCTCGTCTTTCTGATCCTGATATTTCTTCAGGGTATCTGCATCCGGTTCCACAATAAGAGAACCGGTCTTGCCGTCTACAACTGCCATTTTTCCATCCATGCTGTCATCATATTCAATATTGATCAGCGCCGGGATATTCATAGTTCTTGCAAGGATTGCTGTATGGGAATTGGAAGAACCTTTCCTTGTAACAAATGCAAGAACTTTGCTCTTGTCCATCTGTACAGTTTCACTTGGAGCCAGATCCTCAGCAACGATAATAGATGGTTCTGCAGCATCCATATCTCCCTCATCGTGTCCTGATAATACACGTACCAGACGATCTGAAATATCCTTTACATCTGCCGCTCTTGCTTTCATGTAGTCATCATCCATCTGCGCAAACATGTCTGCAAAATTATCACCTGTTGTTGCTACTGCATACTCTGCATTTACATTCTCCGTACGGATAATGTTATCAATAGAATCCAGATAGTCCTCATCATCCAACATCATCTGATGCACTTCAAAAATAGCAGCACCTGATTCTCCTACTTCCCGGAGTGCCTTATCATACAGTTTCTGAAGCTGTTCAACTGCTTTCTCTTTTGCTTCCTGCACACGTGTAATCTCTGCCTCCGGATTTTCTACCTTCGTACGCTTTACACTTGTGTCTGCTTTCTGCAAAATAGAAATCTTTCCAATTGCGATTCCTGAAAATACGGACTTACCTTCTAATACTCTCATTACTCCAATTCTCCTTATTAAAGATTATGGCATAACTGTCTGACATCTTCACAGTTACAGATTATTTTTCAAAAACTCTCTCATTACTTCGGCATCTGCCTCTTCATTCTCGCCTTCCACATGTACTGTTATCTGATCTCCCTGTTTTACTGCAAGATTCATAACACAGAACATCCGCTTCGCATCACCACTGTCTGTTCCTTTAAAAATAGTGATATTGCTCGTAAGCTTTCCGGCTTCCTGCACAAGAAGCAGTCCGGGCCTTGCATGTATTCCAAATTTATCTTTGATGATATAGGTAAATGATACCATCCGCGAACTTCCTCCTGTATAAATAATTCTTTTTGAGATACTTCATTATAGCACAACCTGTATTTGTACTTCCATATTTTTTTATTTTTTGTACAAATTTTAGCACATTTCTTGACATCTATACAAATTTGATTGTTTTTCTGTTTAAAATCCACAGAAAAATGGTTATTGTTCACTTCGTTTTCAATAACACGCTTTGCAAGATATTACCAGTAAACAGTAACTAAAAATGTTACAGAAAAACAGACTCAATATACAAAGGTATTGTACATCAAGTCTGTTTTATCTGTGCAGTGTTTATTCACTTCTCAACGCATCAATAGGATTTAAATTTGCTGCTTTCACAGAAGGAAGCAGTCCAAATACCACGCCTATCACTGTAGAAAACAATACTGCGATCACAATTGATGGCACACTGATCGCAGTAGGCGAACCGGTAACCTTTCCCACCACTTTCGACAGCCCGATTCCTGTTATTACTCCGATAATACCGCCAATACTGGTAAGTACGGAAGCCTCTGTCAGAAACTGTCCCAGAATCGTCTTCTTACGTGCCCCGATAGCCTTTTTCAATCCAATCTCTTTGGTACGCTCTGTAACAGAAACCAACATGATATTCATGACACCAATACCGCCTACAAGAAGAGAAATACTTGCAATCCAGATCAGCTGATTATTCGTACTCTCACTGAGTTTCTGCATATTCTTGACCTGCTCCATAATATTATCGGCTTTGTATTTCATGGTTGTATTTCCGTCTGTATTTAAGGCTGCAATTAAATTATTCAGCACATCTGCTGCTGCATTTCCCACCGAACTCATGGTATCTGTGCTGTCTGCTTTCACAATTACATTCTGAGGAACATCAAATTTAAAGGAAATCGGCCAGCAGCTGTCCGGAATCATTACACTTCCTACAATCGACTGATAATAAGTGTAGTATTCGTCAATACTGTTGATCGTCGGCTGATAATTCTCATCCTGCCGGATCACTCCCACAATCGTATATGGTTCCTGATTGATCTCCACAGTCTGCCCTACTGGGTTCTGTGACGGGAACAGATTCTGTGCCGCATTATCATCGATCAGCGCAACTTTATTGTAATTTTTGTAGTCATCTTTTACAAATCCCCGTCCTGACTGAATTATATATCCGCAGGTAGCCAGATAGTTCACATCAATCCCGTAAACACTTCCACCCTCCAGACTGTTATTGTTATTATAAATAGATGCGCTGGTACTGTTATAATAAAAGGTCGCATTCTCAACATGATCCAAATCTTTTACTTCTTCTTTTACATCATCTGTCAAAATCGGTGTTTTTGAAGAATTTCCATATTCCGCATCATACTGGTTATCTCCATCATACAGATAAATCTTTACCGTATTGGAACCTGCACCTATCAGATCTTCCTTAATCTGTTCACTGGTTCCCTTGATGGTAGAAACAATTGCAATAATAGATGCAATACCAATAATGATACCCAGCATGGTCAGGAAGGATCTCATCATATGTGACCATATTCCCTGAAAAGCCAGGCGTATATTTTCAAGCATAAAATGTCTCCTTTCTCAATTAATATCCATACATCTGATCCAGAGTAACTTCTTTTGTCTTTGCGCCCTCTTTCACATCTTTTCCATAAGGAAATGCGATCAGATCATCTTCACTGAGCCCACCTTTGACAATCACACTGTAACCGCTGTCTACAGCTGCACCCACTGAAATCTCCTGTTTCTTCAGGATACCATTATCATCTTTATACACATAGTTTTTATTATTGTCATTTCTGACAAAAGCTTTCTGAATGACCATAATGTTCTCTGCAGCAGATGCTTCATAATTGACAGTAACCCAGTCCTGATCTTCCAACTGAAGTGTCTTGTCACTTACCACTGCTGTAAATGCATAATAAGACACATTTGGATTACTGCTTCCATAGAAGCTGTTTCCCGGTTACAGGATATTCCGAAACATCCATAACATCTGCCTCAAAAGATCCGCTGGTATAACTTGTACAGTTAAGCTTTGTGCCTTCTTTAAAATCATCGAGCATCAGTTCACTCACAGAACCTACAACATAAAAACCATCACTGCTTTTTATCTTGATCAGAGCCTTACCGTCAGTTGTCTCACCGCTTCCGGAATCCCCCACATAAGTAACCGTACCATCCAGTTTTGCAGTGATAAGCTTTTTATTCGCTTTCTTTTCCAGCTGTGATATCTTGATATCGCTTTCCTGAAGATCCAGCTTAAGGCTGGCAATCTTACTCTTCTGATACTTGATGGCATCTGCTCTGGAAACAGGAGTTCCGGTAGGTTCATCATTCCCACCAGGATTATCATCTCCTCCATCATCCGGATTCTCATCATATTTATCTGCATCTGCCAGTGTGAATTCCACCTCTGCAAATTCATATACCGGTTTCTCCAGAAGACTTCCGTTTACCAGATAATAACCTGTGCAGGAGGTTTTCAGATCATCATAGTCCGCTATTGTATCATTCTGATGAAATTCCAGACGGTACCAGTAACCACCCTGATTAACAACTTTGGTTCCATCAGGACTGTATCCTGCAAGTTTATTAAAGAATGAACCCATTACTGTTACTTTTTCTTTTGCACTGCTACACAGATATACATATGGATCGTCCTCTGTGCCACTTCCTGTAAACGGAACAGAATCTGCATCCAGTTTCTGATAAAACGGCTCGTCACCATCAGTGATATTCGGATCACCTTTTCGGTAATAAGGATCAAAATATGTGGTACGATCATCCAGTGTTGGCGTTGGCGTTGGTGATAATTCCGGTGTATCATTTTTTCCTGAATTAAAATCATCCTTCTCTCCGTCGCTGAATCCATTCGCTGAGGGATCCGAATATACCGGAATATCATTATCCGCAGATGTTCCACCTGATGAACCGCCTGTATTTCCGGTATCTGTTGAAGCATCATCTCCCGGTAAATCTGACTTGGATGAAGAATTGTCTGAGCCCGCATTATCCACTGCATCTCCATCTGTAAAAGCAGATAATAAAAACGGATACATGGCTGTTGCCAGGTAACTGCCGGACATATCTGCTGTGGATGATAACGTATCATCCGGTGTCATATCATCATCGCCTGTATCATTATCAGTTTTTCCTGTTTTTGAATTCAGGTTATCGGCGTCTGTACCCGCATCTGTTTCCTCTACAGGTCCACCATTCTGAAGGCTGTTCAATCTGTTCACTGCTTTATTTAAATCCTGCTCCAGTTTCTGTTTTTTCAGCTTTGCTATATTCAGTTCCATTTCCACCAGAGTAGTATCAAAAGAAACCAGAGGATCCCCTTTTTTTACGGCATCTCCCTTTGTCACATAAATCTGATCAATAATCAGGTCTTTATCACCGTTTACTGTCTGTGTTGCACTGGATGTAATGGTTCCGTCAAGCGTGGTGGAAGGTGTATAAAATTCCTGCAGTAATCCGCTCACAGGAGTAACCGCCACTGTTTTCTGGCTGTTTTTCTTCAGCTGCATCAATCCCGCTGTAATTCCGCTTCCTGCGATTACCACCACAAGCACTCCTGCGAGGATTTTCTTTACTTTGCCCATGAAGATCACCTCTTTTCCTGAAGGATACCATCTTTGATCGTAACCACCCTTTTCGCATGTGCGGCAATATCCGCATCATGGGTGATCATCAATACAGATACCCCCTCATCATTCAGTCTCTGGAAAAGTTCCATAACCTGCGCACCGGATTTACTGTCAAGAGCACCTGTAGGTTCATCTGCAAGAAGAAGTTTCGGGTTATTGACGATCGCCCTGGCAATGGCAACCCTCTGCATCTGACCTCCTGAAAGCTGATTTGGCTTAAAATCCACTCTGTCCGCCAGGCCCACTCTGTCAAGTGCCTTCAGAGCGCGTTCTCTTCTCTCCTTCTTAGGTACTCTCGCATAATTTAATGGCATCTCAACATTTGCCAGAGCACTCTGCTTAGGGAGAAGATGAAAACTCTGAAAAACAAACCCTATCTTATTCAGCCGGATATCTGACATTTCATTCTCCGAACACGCCTTAATATCCACTCCATCCAGAAAAAAAGTCCCCTCTGTCTGCTTGTCCAGACATCCGATAATGTTCATCAGAGTAGTTTTTCCCGAACCGGATGGTCCCATAATTGCCACGTATTCTCCTTCTTCCATGGAGAAATTCACATCTTTTAATACCGGAACCTTCATTTTACCCTGCTGATATTCTTTATATATACCCTTTAATTCCAGTATCATTCGATCCCCTCCACGTCTTCACCTGCGCTCATACCAGGTGCCTCATCGATTGGTACAAGTTCCTCATT
>NZ_JBWJVQ010000128.1:0-9185 GCF_056339875.1 Blautia sp. ZXY-1-C6 | reverse complement strand
TGCGATTGGGTGACGTCCATTGATTCTCTTGGAGTAATCCAGACGTTTGTAATACATACCCATATCAACACCAAGGATATTGGCAAGATAGATTGCGCGGTTCATGCTTCCCTCATCAGGGCTGATGATCATGAAATGATCGTTGTCGATGTGAAGTCCTTTCTCATGATTGAGAAGAGCTTTGATAAACTGATAGGATGGCTGTATAGTCTCAAATCCATGCAGAGGTGTTGCATTCTGCACGCGCGCGTCATGTGCGTCAAAAGTGATGATGTTTTCCACACCCATACTTACAAGCTCCTGAAGTGCTGTTGCACAGTCCAGGGATTCTCTGCCGCTGCGGATATTCTGGCGGCTTTCGTACAGATAAGGCATGATCACGTTTACTCTGCGGGCTTTGCCGCCGATTGCGCCGATCACACGTTTCAGATCCTGAAAATGGTCATCAGGAGACATAAGATTCTCGTATGGTCCGATGCTGTAGGTAAGACTGTAGTTACATACATCAACCATCAGATAGATATCGTCACCACGTACAGATTCCATGATCGTACATTTCGCCTCACCGGAACCGAAACGTGCTGTCTGGACCGGTATCAGATAGGACTCTCTCTGATAACCCTCAAATGCAAAAGAATCAAGCTCTTCGTGGCTGCGCTCTTTACGCCACTGTATCAGCCATTCATTTACTTTTTCACCCAGATCCTTACAGCTGATCAGGGGGATCAGACCAAGTCTGCCCACCGGAAGTGTAGTTAAATCTTTAGTTGTTGCCTGTGCCATGTTTTATTTTCCTCCTAAAAAAATTTTCTGTATACGGATATCCTTTCCTTCCAGCTTCACCATACGGTAGTTGCTGGCGATTCTCGAAAAGGTTCGTTCGGAATAAGTATCCGAGAAATTTTCCAGTTTCAGATTTGTTGATATGATCGTAGACTTCCTGCGCATGATGCGTTCATTTATGCACAAAAACAACTGGGAAGAGACAAAGCTGTTTGTAAGTTCAGTTCCCAGGTCGTCGATGATCAGCAGATCGCTGTCAAATACAAATTCCTGTCCTTCTGTTTTATCTCTGGAGAATTTGGAGTCTGCCAGCAGTTCAAACAGATCAAATGCGGAAAAGTACATAACGCAATGTGCTGATTCCAGAAGATCATGAGCAATACAGTGAGAAAGAAAAGTCTTACCCACACCGGTATCACCGTAAAGAAACAGATTCTCAAAGGAACTGTCAAAATTTCTCACAAAACCTCTGGCAATATCATAAGCTCTCCGGGCCGTCTCTCTTTCTGTCAGTCCGGTAGCTTCGTTCTTCATTGTATCAGAATAATAATCAAAAGAAAAGTGGTCAAAGTTTTCTTTTTTGAGAATTTCTTTTAAATTGGACTGCGTATAGAGCAGTTCTATCTCTGCTTTCTTAAAACAGGTACATTTTTGGCTTCCGACGTAACCGGTATCCTGACAGACCGGACACTTATATGGAAGTTCCAGATAATCCTCCGGATATGAGTTACATACCAGCAGGGCATTGCGCTTCCTGGGACAGAAGAGAGATTGCAGCTTTAAGGTCCACAAGACCTGATGATTCTCCGCTTAAGAAGTGCTCTTGCTTTTTTGGCGCTTAAGGTGGCAACCTCTTCATCTATTTCGTGGATGCGCGGGATTTTTTTATAAATCTCCTGAGTACGCTCCTCCAGAATACGTCTGTTCTGAGACTGGGTCTTGCTGTATTCCCGCATGATCGTATCATACTGATAATTCTGTAAAGGCATGACTTCACACCCTTTCGTTTGTTTTTTTGTAGCTGTTCAGTGACTTTCAGACGATTATGTCACTGCCGTTACTGATTCAGCAATTTCTTTTCATATTCGTTAAAGTCGTACTGTCGCTGATGGAAATTGTTAAACCGGTTTGATGCAGCCGGTTTGGAAGCTGCTTTTCGCTGGGTATTCTTTTCCAGCTTCTGGCGCTGATGCTGAGCATCGAGGAGCCGGACATCTGCAAGTGTACGGACATTTTTATCTTTCCCATCCGGAAAGGATTTTATCTGCATACTGGAAACTTGGCTGTCCGGTAGAGAGAACTGTACGGCTGCAGGCTTCCTGGATGATATCCATGGTAAAACCATAATCATTCAGCCAGGTGTTCATAAGAGAAATCTCTGTATCTACCGGATTTCGTCCGCTGATTCCCATTGATTTAAAAATAGTAAAGTATTCTTTGGCATAACGGGAATTTGCCTCTTTTGCCATGGTGACAGTGGTGATTCCCTCATCTGCCCAGGCAAGAGCAACGGTTTCTATGTAACGCATACTCTTATGCCCGCGGCTGACACTGTATTCGATCAGGTACTCGATCAGATCAGGCGAGAATTTCAGCTCATCATAGAAAAACAGGATCTTTTTCATCTCGGTAGGAGTGAGCGTTTTGCCGAGATACTGTTCTGCGATATAGAGGAGCTGTACGATCTCATCATTTTGCTTTAATTCTTTTACACGGTCAGGAGACAGTGCAGTGGCTGAGTTGGTGGTCTGCTTCACAGGCTGTGCCGGTGCAGAAGAAGTACGGGTTTCTGTTTTTGTAACAGGGGCTGTCGAAACGGGTGTGTCGGAAGCAGCAGATTTTACAGGTGGTACATTCAATATGATATCTGCTATATCTTCGTTATTTCTGTAGGTTAAAGTAAGGAGTTTCTCTTTCTCCCAGTATTTCAGAGCGCGGATAATGTCACGTTCTGTACAGAAGAAATGATCAGCCATCTGCTCCAGACTGAAGGGTACAGAGGTGTCAGAAAGAAGCCTCAGAAGATAGATATATACTTTCACAAATTCTCCATTGGCCCCAGGCATATAGTTGTCTATGAAATTGTTGGTTAATACAGTTACTTCCGCATTGCGGGAATTCTGTAAAGTGATCATAGCCATGAATTTCCACTCTCTTTCATAATAATAAGATGTTAGGGTCAAAAGGTATTTTGCCCCTAACCTGATATCCACGAATTGCTCCGCTGCAAAGCAGCTCCCACAATTCTCAAACATTCGAAATCCGCTGATTTACTGCGTAAATCGCTACTTTCTCATGTTTGGCGGGTCCCAAGTTCAAAAGTCTTATCGTGCAAGCACGAACGACTTTTTGACCCTGATATCATAATAATAAGATGTCAGAGTAAAAAAAGATATTTTTCCTCTGACTTGATATCTATGAATTATAGCACAACATTTTTTAAAAGAGAATAGGGGATTTTTGTCGAAGATTTCATCCACATTTGAATGTGGATAATGTGGATAATGTGGAAAGGTGAAATGTGGTATATATTATTGGAAACCTGAAAAATGTTGAATTTCAGGGAAAAACGGAGTATTACGGGGACGAATAATGTCGAATTATGTTAAGTGATTTATGCACATATACATCCACATATGCAGGCAGATGAAAATGTGTATAACGATGTGGAAAATGTGGATAAGTGATCTGAACTGTTATAAATAAAGGAAGAACTGAGGGGGATAAAATGTTTATAACTTTTTAATGGAAATTGTCGACAGAGACACAAGTGTTCAGTATTTTCTATTGCTATAAGTGCTATAAGTTGGGTGGTTGTAAAAAACAGGACAATTCTGAAAAATTATTTTCCGAATTGTCCTGTGTAAATTGCTGATATTTATGTCAGGCAGAAACATTATTTACCCAGCAGATGCTCCCCGATATTTACAACATCTCCGGCTCCCATGGTGATGAGCAGATCACCCTCCTGGCAGTTGGAGAGCAGATAATTCTCAATCTCATCAAAGGTAGGGAAATACTCGCAGGGAGTTCCCAGTTCCTGAATACGCTTCTGCAGATCTTCAGAAGAAATTCCCAGAGTATCGGTTTCTCTTGCTGCATAAATATCCGCAACTACCACATGATCTGCCAGGCTGAGTGCTTTGGCAAACTCCGGAAGCAGAGCTTTGGTACGGGTATATGTATGTGGCTGGAATACACACCATAATTTCTTATGGGGATAATTGTGTGCGGCATGAAGAGTTGCTTCAATTTCTGTAGGATGATGTGCATAATCGTCTATGATCGTAACCCCTGCAACTTCTCCTTTATACTGGAAACGGCGGTCTGTTCCTGTGAAACTTCCAAGTCCCTTGATGATCACTTCTTCGGAAAGCCCAAGAAGATGACCGAGGGCAATTGCTGCCAGTGCATTGGAAACATTGTGGATGCCCGGCACTTTCAGATAATAGCTGCCAACCTTAACGCCATTGCGCAGAACGGAGAAGGAAGCATGTCCATATTTGTCATAAGTGATATCTGCTGCCTGATAATCTGCATCATGTTCCAGACCATAAGTGATCACATTACATGGAAGATTCCGGATGATATCTTCATATTTCGGAGTATCTGCATTGATGATCAGTGTACCGTCAGCAGGAAGAAGCTCTGCAAAGCGGCGGAAGGAATGACGGATATCGTCAATATCCTTAAAGAAATCCAGATGGTCTGCATCCATATTCAGGATAATACTGATCTTCGGGAAAAAGCTCAGAAAGCTGTTTGTGTATTCGCAGGCTTCTGTGACAAAAGTCTCAGAATTGCCTACGCGGATGTTTCCGCCGATAGCAGGAAGAATACCTCCCACACTGATGGTCGGGTCACAGTCTCCTGCAAGAAGAATGTGAGATACCATAGATGTCGTGGTTGTTTTTCCATGAGTTCCGGAAATGGCAACAGGAGTATCATAATTCCTCATGATCTGTCCGAGAAGCTCTGCACGTGTGAGCATTGGAAGTCCTTTTTCCTTTGCACAGGCAAATTCCGGGTTGTCAGGATGGATAGCTGCGGTATATACCACAACATCTACGTCATCGGTAATGTTTGTGGCACGCTGTCCGTAATAGATGGTGGCTCCCTTTTTCTCCAGTGCCTGCGTAAGAGGACTGGATTTGGAATCGGAACCGGAAATGACAAAATCCTCGCCGAGAAGAATCTCGGCCAGTCCGCTCATGCTGATGCCGCCGATACCGATAAAATGTATATGAAGTGGTTTGTGAAAATCTATCTGATACATAGTATGTTCTCCTTGATTAATTATTTACAAATCTTTATAAATCCGGTAACTGTAACATATTCGCATAGTTACTGGAACTGTTTTATCTGTCTGTTTATTATACTCCCTGTGCCTTAAAATGAAAAGGACTTCTTTTGGTTGATAAAAAATTACAAAAAACGACATTGGATATATGAAAAATGCCTAATAATATATCGGTGGAAATACAGACTCAATAAAAAACGTGTGCAAAAATCATAAAAAAACAAAAAATGAGAAACAAAAATTGTAAATAATGTTCACTAACAGATAAAAGTGTGTTATAATTAAATAATCATAACCTGTAACTGTTCAGTGCCTCGCGAAACAGCAGACTGACGAATAGTTACCATAACTACAACAAGAGGTGATTGCATGATTAAGAAAGAAATGATAGCTATGCTTCTGGCCGGCGGTCAGGGCAGCAGACTGGGTGTACTGACAGAAAAAGTAGCGAAACCTGCAGTTGCTTTTGGCGGGAAATATCGTATCATAGATTTTCCTTTAAGTAACTGTATTAATTCAGGCATCGATACAGTAGGTGTATTGACACAGTATCAGCCATTGCGACTTAATACACATATCGGAATTGGTATTCCATGGGATCTTGACAGAAACGAAGGTGGTGTAACAGTACTGCCGCCTTACGAGAAGAGTACCAGCAGTGAGTGGTACACAGGAACAGCCAATGCAATCTTCCAGAATATGGATTACATGGAACAGTATAATCCGGATTATGTCCTGATCTTATCCGGTGACCATATCTATAAGATGGATTATGAAGTAATGCTTGATTTCCATAAAGCGAATAAAGCGGATGTGACGATTGCCTGTATGCCGGTACCTATTGAGGAAGCAAGCCGTTTTGGTATCATGGTAACAGATGACATAGGACGCATTACGGAGTTTGAGGAGAAACCGGAGCATCCAAGCAGCAATCTGGCGTCCATGGGAATTTATATTTTCAGCTGGCCTGCTTTAAAGGAAGCACTGATGTCTCTGAAGGATCAGAACAGCTGTGATTTTGGCAAACATGTTCTTCCATACTGCAAGGAGAAAGGTGAAAGACTTTTCGCCTACGAATACAATGGATACTGGAAGGATGTAGGAACACTGGGTTCTTATTGGGAGGCCAATATGGAACTGATCGATATTATTCCGGAATTTAATCTCTATGAAGAATTCTGGAAGATTTACACAAAGGGAGATATTATCCCGCCTCAGTATATTTCGGCAGATGCGGTTACAGACAGATGTCTGATCGGTGAGGGTGCAGAAATTTACGGGGAAATACATAATTCTGTGATCGGACCAAATGTTGTGATCGGAAAAGGCAGCGTGATCCGCGATTCCATTATCATGCGCAATTCTACCATTGGTGAGGGCGTACAGATGGATAAGGCTATTATTGCCGAGGATGTTACTATTGGAAACAATGTTGTACTGGGATGTGGTGAGGAAGCACCGAATGTGCTGAAACCTGCAGTTTATGCATTTGGAATTGCTACGGTTGGTGAACGCAGCGTGATCCCGGATAATGTAAGGATCGGAAAGAATACAGCAATCTCAGGTATAACTGTTCCTGAGGATTATCCTGATGGTGAGCTGGCCGGCGGACAGGTAATTACAGCAAAGGACGGTGACGAATAATGAGAGCGATAGGTATTATTTTGGCTGGCGGTAATAATAACCGCATGAGAGAATTATCAAATAAGAGGGCAATCGCAGCAATGCCGATCGCCGGAAGCTACAGAAGTATCGACTTCGCACTGAGCAACATGGCGAGTTCTCATATTCAGAGAGTTGCTGTTCTGACACAGTACAATGCCCGTTCTCTGAATGAACATTTAAGCTCTTCCAAATGGTGGGATTTCGGAAGAAAACAGGGTGGTCTCTTTGTATTTACACCTACGATCACAAAAGAGAACAGTCTGTGGTATCAGGGAACAGCAGATGCTATTTATCAGAATCTGGAATTCCTTAAAAGCAGTCATGAACCATATGTAGTGATCGCATCCGGCGACTGTGTTTACAAGATGGATTACAACAAGGTTCTTGAATATCATATTGCGAAACGTGCAGATGTTACGGTAGTATGCACTACCTGCGATGATCCCAGTGAGATTGAGAGATTTGGTGTTCTCCGTATGAATGAGGACTGCAGGATTGAGGAATTTGAAGAGAAGCCAATGGTTTCTTCTTATAATACAATTTCAACAGGTATCTATGTTATCCGAAGAAGACAGCTGATCGAGCTGATCGAGAGAGCTGCGCTGGAAGGCAGACATGATTTTGTAAAGGATATTCTGATCCGCTACAAGAATCTTAAGAGAATCTATGGATATAAGATTGACACATACTGGAGCAATATCTCCACAGCAGAAGCATATTATAAGACAAATATGGATTTTCTGAAACCGGAGATCAGAAACTATTTCTTCAAACAGGAACCGACAATTAAGACAAAGATTGATGATCTGCCTCCTGCAAAATACAATCCGGGAGCACAGGTGAAGAACAGCCTGGTTGCCAGCGGATGTATTATCAATGGTACGGTGGAGAATTCCGTTCTTTTTAAAGACGTATTTGTAGGAAATAACTGCGTGATCAAGAACTCTGTGATTTTAAACAATGTATATCTGGGAGATAATACTCATATTGAGAACTGCATTGTTGAAAGCCGGGATACTATTCGTGCAAATTCGTATTACTGCGGCGACGGTGAAGTGAAGATCGTCGTGGAGAAAAATGACAGATATATACTGTAAATAAAACAGCCGGATAGATTCGGTAAATCGAAAGGAGTAAATTTGTATCATGAATATTACTGACGTGCGTGTGAGGAAGGTAGCAAAAGAAGGAAAGATGAAAGCGGTTGTTTCCATAACGATCGATGATGAATTTGTAGTACATGATATCAAGGTGATTGAAGGAGAAAAAGGGTTATTTATCGCTATGCCAAGCCGTAAGGCAACAGACGGAGAATATCGTGATATTGCACATCCGATTAATTCTGCAACACGTGACAGAATCCAGACGATCATTCTGGACAAGTTCCAGGAAGTTATGGATGCGGAACCGGAAGAAGCTGCAGAAGCGGAATAACCGGTGAATAAAGAACTGTAAACAGATAAGAAGCACAGGCACTGTCTCTGAAAAAGGGGCAGTGCCTGTTTTTTGCTGAGCATTAGTGAAGATAAAATGTTACATAATTATTACATAAATTAATAAAAAGTGTTGATTTTTTTACGAAATATGATATACTGGGTTTCAGATTAACGAGAAAGGTGATTAATTTATGAAGAAAAAAGTTTTTTCATTACTGCTGGCCGGAATGCTTACTTTTTCCATGGGAACAACTGCATATGCAACAGAAGATGCGATTGCTGATATGCAGGCTCAGAAACAGCAGGCAGAAGCCGGACTTGCCCAGACACAGGCGAATATTGACAGCCTTCAGAGCAAGAAGCAGGAGCTGGAGAACTATCTGTCTGATTTGAATACACAGTATGAAGACCTGACTAATGCAATTTCTGAACTCAGCATACAGGCCGGAGAGAAAGAGAATGAGCTGAAACAGCTTCACACAGAATTAAAGAAAGCCAAGAAGGCATTAAATAAACAATATGATGATATGAAGCTCCGCATCCAGTATATGTATGAGAATGGCGGTACATCTGCATTAGAGACTTTGCTGTCATCTAAGGATCTTTCTGAGTTCCTCAACAATGCAGAGAGTGTTGCGAAGATTTCCCAGTATGACAGGACTATGCTGGAGAAATGCGAGAACCTTCAGAACACTATCAAAGATCAGGAAACAACTGCTGAGGAAGAGAAGGCTGCTATTGATCAGCTTCTTGAAGAGAGAGCGGCCAAACAGCAGGAGGTTCAGAATCTTGCAGCAAGCACAAGTGATAACATCTCTTCCTATGTAAGCCAGATCAGCGCAAGCCAGGAAGAAGCAGCAGCACTGACTGCAGAAATCAACAATGCAGATAACAGCATTGCTCAGCTTGTGCAGCAGGCAGAAGAGGAAAAAGCAGCCAGAGAGGCAGCGCAGGCACAGGCCGAAGCAGAGGCGGCAGCGGCACAGGAACAGGATGCAGAA